>JAITHN010000174.1 GCA_031279745.1 Streptococcaceae bacterium | reverse complement strand
AAGATGTTCGAATTTGTGTACATCTAGAATATGAGACAAAGTGTCAACAAAATGCGCTTGAGTGCATAGAAGTGAAAAGGAAAAGGTTGGGGAATGGAAAGATTACAAAAAGTGATTGCAGAAGCAGGAATCGCTTCAAGACGAAAAGCTGAGGAAATGATAAAAGAAGGGCGTGTGAGCATCAACGGGAAAATCAATCGTGAGATGGGACAAAAAGTAAGCTCAAAAGATGTGGTTATGGTTGATGGAGTGCCTATTTACAAAGAAGAAAAAGAGTATTTTCTGTTTTTCAAACCGAAAGGGGTGATTACCTCAACGAGTGATGAGAAAGGGAGAAGAACAGTTTTAGACTTTTTTGAAGGGGAACGTTCAAGACTGTTCCCTGTGGGACGTCTGGATTGGGATACGACTGGTTTACTCATTTTGACGAATGATGGGGATTTTGCCAATAAAATGGCGCATCCAAGTCATGAAGTCGAAAAAGAATATACTGCAAAACTAGACGGTGTGGTGACTCCGGAAGCGCTGAAACCTCTCGGATGGGGAGTGAAAATTGATGGAAAAAAAACCAAGCCTGCTAGATTTGATATTATCAATGTAGATCCGGTGAAGAAGAAGAGCGTCGTCTCTCTCGTGATTACAGAAGGACGAAACCACCAAGTGAAGAAGATGTTTGAAGCGGTAGGTTTCCCAGTTGAAAAATTAAAAAGAGAGAGAGTGGGTGTATTGACCTTAAAAGGGCTAAGACACGGTGAATATCGACCCCTATCGAAAAAAGAAGTTTCACAACTGTTACAAGGAAATACGCCAAAAACAAGATGAGTAAGATCAT
Source organism: Streptococcaceae bacterium (assembly GCA_031279745.1). Lineage (GTDB taxonomy): Bacteria > Bacillota > Bacilli > Lactobacillales > Streptococcaceae > Pilibacter. The sequence continues at coordinate 2,470 of JAITHN010000174.1, read as the reverse complement.
TTACTGAGAAATAAACCTGTTGCATCTGTTCAGCAAAATCTAGTGGCAGATGAAACGTGGAATAAAGCTGCTGGGAAGCATGGAGTGAATTTTGGAGGCAACATGAATATTGAGTTTTTTGGGACGGGTGCAGGGCTTCCAGCCAAGCATCGAAATGTCACGGGGATTGCGCTGAATCTTGTGGCGGAAATAAATGAAGTTTGGCTATTTGATGTTGGCGAAGGAACACAAAGGCAACTTCTTCATTCTCAAATTCGACCGAGAAAGATTTCAAAAATTTTTATCACGCATTTGCACGGTGATCATATCTTTGGCTTGCCAGGATTACTTAGTTCAAGAAGTTTTCAGAACGGGGATGATAAACCAGAAGATATGGACATCTATGCGCCGAAGGGTGTGGAAGAATTTGTTCGCATGTCTCTAAAAATTTCACGAACTCGCCTCAACTATCACATCCGTTATCATGAAATAAATGACGGAGAAATGATTTTGAATCAAAATGGATTTCAAGTGACGGCGACACTCTTGCAACATGGAATTGATTCTTACGGTTTTAGGGTAGTTGAAGAGAGCCACGAGGGGGAGTTATTGATTGAAAAACTAAAACCCTATAATATTCCAACGGGTCCTTTGTTAGGAAAATTGAAGCGAGGGGAAAGGGTTCAATTAGAAGATGGAAGAATCCTTGATGGAAAAGACTTTGTAGGAGAGAGAAAGCCTGGAAGAGTTGTCACGATTCTTGGGGATACGAAATTCACCGAAAAGTCCATACAAGCAGCGGTTGGAGCTGACGTTCTCGTACATGAGGCGACCTATGAAGCTGGGCAAGAGAAGATGGCTGCAGCTCACTTCCATTCAACAACAGGGCAGGCAGCGAAGATTGCAAAGCTCGCAGGAGCGAAAAAACTATTGCTCACCCATTTATCTGCAAGATATATGATTCACGATCATTCTGAGCTGCAGAAGCAGGCTGCAAAGACGTTTAGCAATACACGAATCGTAAAAGATTTTGATGTTATAGAGATTCCGTTAAAAAAAGGAGATAATGTGGAATGAAAAAAGCATTGATCACTGGGGCTACTGGAGGACTTGGAACTTGTTTGGCAAAAGAAGCCGCCAATCGAGGAATGGACTTGGTATTGGTCGGCAGAAGTTGGGAAAAACTGAATGCATTGAAAGATGAGATAGCAGCTGAAACGCCTGTTTCCATCGCAGTCTATACGGTTGATTTTAATCATTTACCAAATACGACTCAAAAGATGAAACATATTTTTTCAAAGCATCCAGATGTTGAGCTCTTAATCAATAACGCAGGTCTAGGTTATTTTAAAGAGCTAGAGGGGATGACTACGACTGAAGTGACGGAAATGATTTCGACAAATGTATTCGGCTTAACGGAAACAACGAAGGCTTTCTTAGAAAGCGCATCACCAAAAGCAGTCTTGAATATTTCAAGTATGGCAGCGAAGATGTCCTCACCGAAATCATCTGTTTATTCTGCAACCAAAGCATATGTGACGCAGTTTTCAAATACACTACGTTTGGAATTAAAACCAAAGAAAATTGGTGTTCATGTCGTTCATGCAGGACCAATTGCCACTCCTTTTTTTGAAAAAGCGGATAAAACAGGGGAGTATGTCAAAAAAATAGACAGATGGTTGATAGATCCAACAAAACTAGCAAAACAGAGTTTGAAAATGGTTAAAAAGAATAAAAGAGAATTGAACAGACCGAGAATGATGAAAGTGGGTGCACGTTTTTCCGTGCTATTCCCAAGAATTGCGGATTTTTTCGCTTTGAAAGTCTTCAACTACAAATAAAGATAAAAATGAAAGCATAACGTTGAGGGGGAACACCATGAAAAAGCCAAATTACGATTGGCAAATCCTTAGAAAGATTGAAATTCCTGAGGATTTCCGCAAGATTGCGGAAGAGGCGTCGCTTTCTCCTCGCTTAATAGAACTTCTCTACATTAGAGGAATACGAGATAAAAAAAAACTCGAACAATTTCTTGAACCAAAGCTTGAGGATTTGCATGACCCATTTTTACTTCATGATATGGACCGCGCAGTAGCGCGTATTTTAAAAGCGATTGAAGTTGACCAAACGATATTAATTTATGGAGATTACGACTGTGATGGGATTACCGCCACCACCGTAATGAAAGAAGCCATTGAAGAGTTGGGTGGACGGGTGTTGACCTACCTGCCCAACCGTTTTGAAGATGGATACGGACCGAATAAAGAAGTCTATGCCTATTTCATAGAAAAAGAAGCAATTGATTTGATCATTACTGTGGACAATGGAGTGGCAGGAAACGAGGCGATTCTTTATGCAAAGGAGAAGGGTATTGATGTGGTGGTGACAGATCACCATGAGATGCCGTCCATTTTGCCTGAAGCATTTGCTATCATCCATCCTAAACATCCCTCTGGTGACTATCCATTTAAAGAACTTGCGGGTGTTGGAG
>JAITHN010000167.1 GCA_031279745.1 Streptococcaceae bacterium | reverse complement strand
ATGAAGAGTTCGGACTTCGAACGATGAACGACGAGGCCCGCTTCTCCGTTGAACTTGCCATCTACTTTCGCTGATTTTTGTATTTTCAATCTCTTTCCGTCCCAAGTTGTATGTGCGATTGGGAATGGATGAAGTCCTCGAATATGATTGAAGACTTCCATTTGTGAACGGCTCCAATCGATTTTTTCTTCCTCAGCTGTGATATTCGGGCTGTATGTTGCCAACGCTTCATCCTGCGGGATTGGCTGAATCTTTCCATCTAAATATCCGTCCAAACTTTCAAGAAGGATGTCTCTCCCAACAATCGACAGCTTTTCAAACATGCTTCCCACATCATCTGTTTCTTCAATAGGAATTGCCTTTTTTGCCACAATGTCTCCCGCATCCATCTTTTTCACCATTTCCATAATCGTAACACCCGTTTCTCGCTCACCTTCTAAAATTGCATAGTGAATGGGTGCGCCTCCACGAAATTTAGGTAAAAGGGAGGCGTGCGTATTAATCGCACCATGTTTTGGATGCTGTAAAAGTGAGTCTGGAAGGAATTGCCCAAAAGCAGCCGTTACGATTAAATCAAATTCCGTCGACATGAGCCTTTCCATCTCTTCGCTTCCACTTATTTTAGAAGGTTGAAGCACTTCGATTCCAAGTTCTAATGCTGCCTTCTTTACGGGGGTTGGTGTGAGTACAGCTTTTTTCCCCCTACCGAGTTTTCTATCAGGCTGCGTCACTACGAACAGGACATCATGTCCCGCTTCCACAATACCTTTTAGAATTGGAACAGAAAACTGAGGTGTCCCCATAAAAACAATTTTACTCATCCTGTAATCCCCTCTCATATTCTTCGTAATAGGCTTCTAAATCTTCTTCCTGAATGCGATCTATTATCTTATCCGTAAAGAGCACCCCGTCCAGATGATCGATTTCATGCTGTATAGCTCTAGCTAAATATCCGTCCGCTTCCATTTCATACTGGTCGCCTTCCTCATTTGTAAAGGTTAACAGAATGCTTTCCGCACGCTCAACTGTTCCAAAAACTCCTGGCACACTAAGACAACCTTCAACAAAAATATCTTTCCCATTTATTTGTTTGATTTTTGGATTAATCATGACGAGAAAGTCGTCCTCAGGATCAATTTGAACGATTCCGATTCTTAAGTTGCTTCCTACTTGCGGCGCAGCAATCCCCACGCCATCATGTTCCACCATTAAATCTTTCATCTCTTGAATCAATTCCAAGATGTCGTCCGTCAAATGAAGAACGGAAACCGTGGGTGTGGTCAATATCTCATTCGGCACCAAAACTATCTCTCTCATATTCTCTCCTAAACAAAATGCTGCGGTTCTTTATCAACGTGTAAACTCAACCCTTTCAAGCTCTCTCCTTGGAACTCCTCTAGGATGGACTTAAGTGTATGTTGTACTCGTTCCTCTTTCTTGTATTTTAATATAATCTGAAAATAATACTGATTTGCCACTTTTGCAATCGACTTTGGCGAAGGGCCCATTAAAACGACATCCTCTCCCAATTCTCTATGCAAGCGAAGGAAAATATCATAAATCGCTTTTGAAGCTATATTTTCTTCGCGGTGACTTGTCGTAATCTGGGCTGTGTAATAAAAGGGAGGATAGCCTGCAGCTTGACGAATATGCATTTCTCGAATATAAAACGAGTGATAATCGTGCGTTCTCGCATATTGAATCGCATAATGGTCAGGATTATAGCTCTGGATCAATACCTCTCCAGCCTTTTTCCCTCTACCCGCACGACCTGCTACTTGGGTGAGCAATTGAAAAGTGCGTTCACTCGCTCGAAAATCAGGCAAGAATAGTCCTGTATCCGCATTGACCACCCCAACGAATGTCACATTTTCAAAATCCAGTCCTTTCGCAATCATCTGTGTCCCTAAAAGAATCTGCGCCTCACCAGATTCAAACTTCTCAAGAATTTTTTGATGTGCGCCTTTTTTTCTCGTGCTATCTACATCCATTCTGAGTATTTTCGCCTCTGGTAGCTTTTGTGCGAGCAATTCCTCAACCTGCTCTGTTCCGACACCATAATACTTTAAATTTTTTGAGTTGCAGTTCTTACACGTCCAAGGTATCCCTTCCTCATGATTGCAGTAATGGCAGCGCATGGTCCTTGTATCCATATGAAGAGTGAGTGAAATGTCACAGTTCGGGCATTTCAAAACGTCCCCGCAATCTCTACACATCATGAAACTTGAAAAACCACGCCTATTGAGGAGAAGAATCGCCTGCTCTCCTCGTCCAAGCGCTTCTTGTAAGCCTTTCACCATTCGGGCTGACAGAACTTCTTCCCCCTGTTTCCCAAAACTCTCTCTCATATCCAAGACTTCCACACTTGGCAATCCCGCGTTTTTCACCGCGCGACTTCCCAATCTTAGAAGTGTATAAACTCCTTTTTGTGCACGTGCACGGCTTTCCAAACTAGGGGTGGCACTGCCTAAAACAACCGGGCAGTGGTGATAGGCAGCACGCCATTTTGCAATTTCTCTTGCATGATAGCGAGGGGCGGAATCCTGTTTGTAGGTTGCTTCATGCTCCTCATCCAAAATGATGACGCCGATATTTTCAAGCGGGGCAAAAATTGCACTCCTTGCTCCTACGACAATCTTGACGTCCCCACGTTCTACTTTTCGCCATTCGTCATATTTTTCGCCAGCAGAAAGACCAGAATGCAATACTGCCACATCACTTCCAAACCTCCCCACAAATCGCTCGGTCATCTGAGGAGTCAGTGAAATTTCTGGAACCAAGACGATAGCGTTTTTCCCTAAGTCGAGACTTTCTTGAATGACTTGTAAATAGACTTCCGTCTTTCCGCTTCCCGTCACACCTTCTAAAAGAAAAACAGTGTCTTTTTCTGATTGCACACTTTCAACGACCTCATGCTTTGCGCTGTTTTGTTCTTGATTCAGAGCTATTGCCTCTGTTCTAGCAATCTTCTGACCGGCAAACGGATTCCGATTAACGACTCTTTTTTCAATACCCAACCAGCCTTTTTCTTCCGCAGTTTTTATCACTGCTGCTGGGATTGGAAACGCGGATCTTTTTATTGGTTTGTTTATTGATTTTAAAGCGTCTATACATTCAAATTGGCGAAGTGAATTTTTGCGAAGTTTTTCCCTCTCATCTTCCAATTCTTGGTCTGACATCTTTCGATGGATATAGTGTTCTCTTTTTACTGTCTCGTTTGAGAGTATGCCATAGCGAACATCAACATGCCCTTGCTTTTTTAACTTTAGTACTTGATGTAGATTGCCAGTTTTTTCCAATTCTCTAGACGATAGCTCCTGCTTTCCCTCAAAAAACGCAATCCCCGTCTCATCAAGTGGGAAGAAAGTTTTTTCATAGCTTGAGCGAAGCATTGCAGGAATCATCGTTTGCAAGCAAGAGATTTGAAAAGAAAACGTTGTTTCCGCCATATATTTTGCCAATCTGATTAATTCACGATTAATCAGAGGGGTATCATCAATCAAGCTCTCAATCGACTTTAGTTCACCAGAAAACTCCTGAGAGGTAAACCCCATAAAAAAGCCAACCACCAGACGATTTCCGCTTCCAAAAGGCACGCTCACTCGCATACCCATTTCTAACACATCTTGGAACTTTTCAGGTACTTTGTAGGTATAAGGGATGTCCGTTTGAAACGCCGGAACATCTACAATGATATGTGCGAACAACTGCTCCTCCTTATCAAAAAATCACACGATTCACGTGAACAACTCACGACCCTCGTGTGAAATACTAAATGTTTCCTTGTTCTTCTTGAACTTGCTTTTGTAATTTTTCTTGTTCTTCTTCGAACTCTCTTTGTCTTCTCTCTTCTTCCATGCGTGCATACGCTCTTTTCTCTTCAGGGTTTGGATGGACGATCACTTTTCCCTCTTCAATTTCTTCCAAAGCTTTCAAAACGGGCTTAACGCTTTTGAACTCTTCTTTCGTTGGATAGGCACCCTCTTCGATTTCATGGGCGCGTTTGCTTGATAAGATGACAAGTGAATATTTTGAATTTACTTTGTCTAATAGGGTATCAATCGAAGGTTTTAACATCATAATTTTGTCCTCTTTATTTCTCTAATAAGTTTTCTACATAGCTTTTCATCACGCGGTCAACACGGAAATGTTCACTTTTTATAATGTTCTTCACCCGGTCGCTTGCAAGTTTGATTTCATCATTTACAACTGCATAGTCATACAAAGCCATCATGTCGATTTCTTCTCTCGCAGTCTTCATCCGTTCATTGATGACATCTTCTGCATCTGTTCCACGGTCTGTAATCCTTTTTCTTAATTCCGTTAAATCTGGTGGAGTTAAAAAGATGAATACGCCATCTGGCGCTTTCTCCTTTACTTGTTCCGCACCTTTCACCTCGATTTCCAGGAAGACATCTTTCCCAGAGTCAAGTGTTTCGTTAACGTATTTTAGAGGCGTGCCATAATAATTGCCAACATACTCTGCATATTCGAGCATCTCGCCTTTTTCAATCATTTGCTCAAATTCTTCTTTTGAAATGAAATGATAGTCTACTCCGTCAACTTCACCTTCTCTTGGAGATCTAGTCGTTGCGGAAACTGAGTATTCAAATTCATGGTTTGGCGTGTCAAAAATTTCTTTTCGAACCGTACCTTTTCCTACACCTGAAGGCCCTGAAAACACGATTAACAATCCGCGCAAAATGATTTCCTCACTCTCTCTTTTGTTCTAGAGTGTACCATTTTTTCATAATTATGTAAACAATCCAAAGTTCGTAAGATGAGTTATTCCTTGGACTTTTCCTTCTCGCCCATCAAAAAATCCATGCAATTTTCAAGATTTTTCATCTGATTGGAATTCCACGGAGAGTTTCTTCTATTGCCTTGCTCCAACTGGAGTTCTGCAAAAGCTGAGATGTTTTTTTGGCTTGCATGCACTCTTTGATACAGTTCCTTAGCTGTCACACGAAGTGCCCCTTGAGAGAAAACCACCCACTGTTCTGCTAAATCACTTGTTGCAACACTGACTTGCGTCAGCACATTCATTCTTTCGCCAGTCATCTTTTCAATATAGCTATCCGCAGTTTCATCCTCTGCCGTAAAGATGACTTCCGCTTGGTACATCTTATAGGAACTTGCAATTCCAGGGACATTCATCGCATCAAACACAACGACGACTTCAATCCCCTCAAACTTGGCGTAATCACTCAAGTCCTTTAGAAGTGTGTTTCTTGCTTCTTCTAGTAAATTTTGCTTCTTTAACCTTGAAAGCTCGGGCCAGTATCCAATCATATTGTATCCATCTACAATTAATAATTGCTTCTTCATGGCTCTACCCCTTCCTGTTTCTGAACACTTCATAAATCAATAAACTTGTTGCCACACTGGCATTTAAACTTTGAACATGCCCAACCATCGGAATCGTGATAAGCTCATCCACTTCTTTTTTTAGTCCTGCACTCATTCCTCTTCCTTCATTGCCAATAATGAGCGCTACTTTCCCTTTCGTATTCCATTTGCGATAATCCGTGCCAGCCATATCTGTTCCAAAAATCCAAAATCCCTTTTCTTTAAGCACTTGAATTGTTTTGGTCAGATTCCCCACCCGAGCAACTGAAACGTGTTCTACAGCTCCAGTTGAAGTTTTTGCAACGACCGGCGTAATCCCAACCGCGCGATGCTTCGGCAAGATGATTCCATTTACCCCTGCTGCATCGCTTGTCCGCAAGATAGAACCCAAATTATGTGGATCCTCAATTGAATCTAAAATGAGGTAGAAAGGTTCATCTACTTCAGCGGTTTCAGCTAAGAGTTCATCCAACGTTTTATATGCATACGGAGAAATCGCTGCAACGACACCTTGATGCACCCCTCCGTCACTCAATTCTTTTAATTTATCTTTCGACACCCATTTGATTGGGACGGTCAGTTTTGTTGCCAAATCTTTCAACTCATCCACTTGTTCGCCGTGAGCCTTTTCGTCCACAAAGAGCTTGTTTACTCGACCACTCTCTAAACTTTCTTTCACTGCATGCTTCCCAAAAATAAAGTTCACTTCTTCCTGAGAATCCTGTTCAATGTGCATCTTTCCGTTGCTAAAATCACTCGTTCTCGTGTTGCGAGGTTTTCTACCTTGCACATTCGTGAAGCGGTCTACTCCTCCTCGTGAGGTCGTACGGTTATTAGGCGTTCTGGCTTTAGTGCCTCGATCGTTTCCCTTTTGAGCATTCGTATTGCGTTCATTTGACTTGTGATTTCTTCTCTGATTTTCTTTCATAGTCCTCTATCTTGGATCGTATTTCTCAATCCACTCCGTATTTTCAAAACAAAACTGAATCAGCTCTTCCAAGCGATCCGTTTTTTCACTTAAATATAAATAGCCTAGCATCGCTTCAAATCCAGTCGAAATCGCATAGGTTTTCGTGTCCGTGTTCTTCGCCTTCGTATGCGATTGGGCATTGCGCCCTTTTCGGAATACGGAAAGTTCATCTTCAGTTAAAAAGTTTTCGATTTCCATTTTTTTGAAAATTTCAGACTGAGCTACAGCACTGACATAGTGCTTTGCCCTGTGGTGAAATTGCGTAGGGCGCCAAACCCCTTTTTCTAAAATAAATCTTCGTACATAGACTTCATAGATGGCGTCCCCCATATAGGCCAACGCAACACCGTTTAATTGTTTTACTTCATTATTTTTCATACTTACCTCACGCAGTTATTATACATGAAATCTTAAAAAAACACGGAACAACACATGTTCCGTGAAGCACTCATTACTCGTCTCTTGCCCAGCGAGTTCCCTGAGGTGTATCTAAGATTGAAATCCCTCTTTCTTTAAGCTCGTCTCTCACAGCATCCGCATTGGCAAAATCTTTTATTTCTCTGAAATGATTCCTCTTTGCTACCATTTCGTCAATTTCAGCATCTTCGTCTGTTTCCTCTGTTTCAAATGAAACTCCGAAAATCTTCATCCAACTTTGTAGTTTTGAAAGCGCAGCTTCTAACACTTGTCTTGAAACTTGCTCGCCATCTAAATATTTAAACAGATGATTCACAAAGGAATACACCACGGTTAAACCATTGGAAGAATTAAAGTCATCATCCATCACCTCTGTAAAACGCTGCTCAAATTCATCCAATTCCCTTTGTTGCTTAGCATCTTCAGGGCATGTCATTGTTGCCGAATCCATTCGAAACTGAAGAGCAGCTACTGTATTTTTTATTTTGGTCAGATTGTTTTTCGCCTCTGCCATCGTTACAGCGCTAAAACGAATGGGGCGACGATAATGAGTAGACGCCATCATAAAATGAAGCATCATGCCATCTTCTGTTTTCAAAAGATCGTGAACCGTCACAAAATTTCCGATGGATTTACTCATCTTTTCGTCATCTTCCCCAACGACGACAAATCCATTATGCATCCAGTAATTGGCAAATGTCTGCCCATTCTTTGCTTCACTTTGTGCGATTTCATTCGTATGATGTGGAAATTCCAAGTCACTGCCGCCACCATGAATGTCAATCGTTTTGCCTAAAAATCGTTCTGCCATAACCGAGCATTCAATATGCCAACCTGGGCGTCCATTCCCCCAAGGCGAAGCCCAAGACGGCTCACCTTCTTTTGCGGGTTTCCAGAGCGCAAAATCAACAGGGTTTTCTTTCTTCAGTGCTTCCTCACCCACTCGACCACTTGCGCCAATCTGTAACTCATCAATCGTTTTATTCGCAAGTTTGCCGTATCCTTCCGACTTCTCCGTCCTAAAAAAGACATCGCCGTCCATTTCATAGGCGTACCCTTTTTCAATCAATTCCTCGATAAACTCGATAATGTTCTCCATACAGTCCATTGCGCGTGGAGAAAATGATGCAGGTTCAACATTTAGAGCTTTCATATCTTCGTTAAACGCGGTAATATACTTCTCTGCTACTTCTTCTGCAGTCGTATTTGTTTCATTTGCCACTTTTATTATTTTATCATCGACATCTGTGAAATTTGATATGAAGTTGACCTCATACCCTCTATACTGAAAATACTGGCGAATGACATCAAAAGCAACCCTGCTCCTCGCATTTCCAATATGAATGTAATTGTAGACTGTCGGCCCACAAACATACATTTTTACTTTGTTTTCCTCTAGTGGATGAAAGTCTTCTTTCTTGCGAGACATAGTGTTGTATATCTTAATCACGTTTTCTCCTCAGCCTATTCTTTTCCCATAAATTTTTACTACTCTTCCAGGGATTCCGACAACCGTCGCCCCATCCGGAATGTTTTTATTCACAACTGCTCCAGCACCAATTTTCGCATCTCTCCCAATTTCAATTGGGCCAATAATCTGTGAATGTGCACTGATTAGCGCATTTTGGCGAATAATTGGATGCCGATGTCCTTCATCACGTCCAGTTCCGCCAAGCGTAACACCATGATAAAGAAGAACACCTTTCTCAACAATGGCTGTTTCCCCAATCACCAATCCTCCACCATGATCGATAAATACACCGTTGGCAATCTGTGCACCTGGGTGAATTTCGATTTGCGTGAAAAATCTCCAAATTTGCGCATTTATATTTGCAAGAATAAATAATCTCTTTTTGTATAGAAAATGACTCCATTTGTGCGCAGCTAGAGCTTTAACGCCGGGGTAGTTTAGGAGAATATCCAATGTCCCGCGGGCTGCAGGATCATTTTCCTTTACAATTTGTATCGTTTCTTTCCAAAAGCCCATAAGAACCTCTATTTCCAAAAATCATCAAAGATGGTTATCGGCAAATGGCGTTTATGCTCGGTTTTCAAATACCATGCCTCAATCTTCTCTTTTTCTAACTCTCCAACTTTTTTACCTTCAGTATAGTTGTCAATATCCTCATACGTCACACCGAGAGCGACTTCATCAGCAATACCAGGTTTCCCATCTTCTAAATCGGCCGTTGGAATTTTTTCATAGATTGCCCTGTCCGCTCCAAGCTCAGCTAAAAGCATTTTCCCTTGGCGTTTGTTTAAACGGAATATTGGCAAGAGGTCTGCACCCCCATCACCAAACTTTGTAAAAAAACCAGTGATATTTTCTGCTGCATGGTCTGTTCCAAGAACAACACCCGCTCTTTCACCAGCGATCGCATATTGTGAAATCATGCGTTGTCTAGCTTTCATATTCCCCTTGTTGAAATCACTGACGGTCAGCCCGTTTTCTTCAACTGCCCGAACTTGAGCATCCACTGCTTCTTTAATGTTTACAACCATGGATTCGTCCGGCTGAATAAAGGCTAAACTTCTCTGAGCATCGTCCTCATCTTTTTGAACTCCATAAGGTAGCCGAACGGCGATAAACTTGTACTCATCATCTCCAGTTTCTGCTCTCATCTCTATCATTGCCAACTCTGCTAGACGACCAACGAGTGAAGAATCCTGACCTCCAGAGATCCCTAAAACGAACGTCTTTAAAAACGTATTTTTTTTTAAATAGGCTTTTAAAAAGTCGATTGATTTTCGAATTTCCACCTTTGGATCAATTTCTTTCTGGACGCCTAACTCTTGAATAATTTTCTCTTGTATCACGTTATTCCTCCTAAATTAAATCCGTTGCCCTATCTTCTGACTCTTTTGCATTGTCAATTGCCACACAGATGCTGATCATAAATCCTTCCATTTTCGGGTCATAAATATGGATGGCATAGGTACTTGTGAGCTTTAACCATTGTTGATTGATTTCCCCAACGAGTTCTCCGTCCTTAAAGACTTGAAAGTCCATGTCTAGGACGCTTCCTTTTACCGTGATTCCATGTGCTTCAATATCATATTTTGCCTTGATAAACGACAACCTCTTCTTAATCGTTGCGATCACTTCACCGTCACTTTCAATATAGAACGTTGGGAATAAGGAAACGACTTTTTTTCTAATCGTAGTGATCACCACCCCATCTCGTTTCACCTGATAGGATTTAGGAATTTTTAAAAAACTTCCTTCAACCTGATAAACGGGATTTTCCTCTTCATCATAGATGTCAAACTTTCCGCCAAGAGCAATCAACTTTTGCTTCATAATATACGTTTTCATTCTGCAACCTCTCTTTCTCTATTCCCTTGGTTTCCTACGCGTTTTCGAACTTTGTCGATTAAATCCATCTTCTCATTCCACAATTTGGCGGACAGGTCCACCGGATAGGGTTGCGGATTGAGCACTCGCTTGTACTCATCCCAAAGTGCATCTAGCTTTTCATCTTTATAAGCTTTTATCTCATCCACACTCGGCATTTGACAGACCAATTCTCCGTTGACGAATACCTCTTGCAAGAGGGGCCGAGCATCAAAATCAGTCACTGTTTTATTGATAAATGTGTGGACGGGGTGGAACATATAGAGCGATTTGGAAAGATTCGGTTCTTCCTCTTCTAACGCAATATAGTCTCCTTCTGATTTGCCGTCTGACTTGCGCGTAATCCGCCAAACTTGCTTCTTCCCTGGTGTAGATACCTTCTCAGCATTGCTTGAAAGCTTAATTGTATCTTCCATTTCCCCTTGATCATTTTCCATGCTAACGATTTTATAAACCGCCCCAAGTGCAGGTTGGTCATAAGCGGTAATGAGTTTCGTCCCAACCCCCCAGACGTCAATTTTTGCCTTTTGCATTTTCAAGTTGAGAATTGTGTTCTCGTCCAAATCATTCGATGCATAGATTTTGGCATGTGGATATCCTGCTTCATCCAACTGCAAACGAACTTTTTTAGAAATATAGGCCATGTCCCCCGAATCGATTCTAACGCCAAGAAAGTTAATCTTGTCTCCCAGTTCATTTGCCACCCGAATCGCGCTCGGAACTCCAATTTTCAGCGTATCATACGTATCTACAAGAAATACACAATCTTTATGCGTTTTCGCATATGCCATAAAGGCATCATAATCATTTCCATAACTTTGAACGAGTGAATGCGCGTGAGTTCCACTTGCTTTCAGCCCGAAAATTTTCGCTGCACGCACGTTACTCGTGGCAGATGCTCCACCAATTACCGCAGCACGAGTTCCCCATATGGCAGCATCCATCTCTTGTGCTCTTCTTGTTCCAAACTCCATTAGCGGATCATCACCTATAACCGTCTTCATCCTTGAAGCTTTAGTTGCAATCAATGTCTGAAAGTTAATGATATTCAATACAGCCGTTTCAATCAGTTGACACTCCGCCAGTGCCCCTTCAATTTGAAGAAGCGGCTCGTTGCTAAAGACTAAGTCGCCTTCTCGAACTGAACGAATGGTCCCTCGGAATTTGAATTCTCTCAAGTACTCGAGAAAGGCTTCAGAATAGTCCCCTAAATCTTTCAAATATTCAATATCTGAGTCAGAAAAACGAAGCGTCTCAATATAATGAACTACCCGCTCTAATCCCGCAAAGACAGCATAACCGTTATTGAAGGGGAGATCACGAAAGTAAACTTCAAAGACCGCACGCTTGTTGGCACGTCCACACTCAAAATACGTCTGCATCATATTGATTTGATACAGATCCGTATGAAGTGCATAGCTATCATCTTTATAAGTATCTCTCGTCATCTTTTCACCTCTACTTTATTTGTACTTAGAGTTTATCACAATTCTTAAAAACAAGCCTAAAAGGAGTTGGCTTTATGAGGTTGTGGTAATATACAATAAAGTAAAAATTAGGAGGACATTATGAGTTTTCAAATCATGACTGATACGGCTAGCGATTTAAGCTTTGATTATTACAAGGAAAATAAAGTGTTTTTTACGGGGTTTACCATAAACATGAACAATCGAGAGTATCGTACTGATGTTGAAGGTGAAATTGATCCTGATTGGTTCCTTGAAAGTCTTCAAGCAGGTGCAGAGCCCACAACAAGTCAGGTGAATGTTGGAAAATTTCTCGAAATTTTCACTACATTTGCGAAGGAAGGTCAACCGGTGCTCTACATCGCTTTCTCAAGCGGTCTCTCCGGGACTTTCAACTCATCCTTACAAGCGAGAGATATGCTCTTAGAAGATTTCCCTCATGCAGATGTTCGAATTTTTGATACAAGGATGGCTTCTGGAGGGCAAGCGCTCTTCGTTGAAAAAGCCGTGCAAATGAAAAAGGAGGGCAAGCCTTTAGACGAAATCGTTTCAGAGCTCGAGTATCTTCAGAAAAAAGTGCAGGCATGGGTAACCGTTGATGACCTTCATCATCTCGTGCGTGGTGGACGTTTGAGCAAAGCAAGCGCAATAATTGGAACGCTAGCAAGCATTAAACCCATCCTTGATGTGGACCTCGATGGAAAACTTCGCGCCGTTTCAAAGGTTCGTGGACGCAAAAAATCAATTTCGACCTTAGTAGATTTGACTTTGACAGACTTACCCAACCCTGAAGAGCAAATTATCTACATCAATTACTCGGGAGATAGGGAAGCGGCTCTTTCACTAAAGGAGAAAATCCAATCGGAAATTTCTGTCAAAGACATCGTGATTCATCCGCTTGGTCCGACCATTGCAACGCATACAGGTTATGGGTGTGTGGCAGTTTTCTCCATCCACTCTAATGAACGATAATTTTTTTCCTTTTTTTGATTAATAATTTTAATTTCGTATGGAAATTCTAAATGCTTAGTGCTACAATAAAAAAAACGTATTGAAAACGTTTGCATTTACTGGAGGGAAGCTTATGGAATTATTAATCGGAAAAAAATGCACTGGGCACCCAATCGGGTTTCGTGAAAAAATTGTAGGAACGATTTTGAGTATTCACGAAAAAACAGTTGTGATGGAAGTCAACGATTTTCATGCACTTGACAGAGAGACAGTCATCGATAAGCAAAACAGAGTCCTCTGTGCAAAAACACATTTATTTGAATCATAGAACCTAATGCAAAACATTTTTATGTTTTGCATTTTTCTATTATGATGAGAAAAAGGATGGGAGGAATTTTATGAAGGCACATCACATTTCACTTATTACAGCTGACGTTGATCGAAATATCGATTACTACACAAATATTCTTGGGCTTCGACTGATCAAAAACTCCATCAACCAGGCAAATTTCAAAGTCCGCCATGTCTACTACGGTGACTTTTCTGGAAGTCCTGGTAGCGTTGTTACTTTTTTCGCTATTCCAGCCTTTAAAAGAAGGGAACGTGTAGATGGCAGCCAGTATATTTCCGGAATACATCTCTCCATTCCTAACGGCACGAGTGAATTCTGGAAAGGTCGCTTGACTCAAAAAGGTTTCGCTGCTGAAATCAACGGTAGAGGTCAGGTTAAAACGTTAGACCCTGACAACATCCCCTTAACTCTTCATGAAAATGAAAAGATTAATTTCGACTGGCATATCAACTATTTCTCTGACATCCCCTATGGCAAACAAATTACGGGAATTACAGGAACAGAATTACATGTTCCAAATATCGATGCGACTGCGAAGTTTTTTAAAGATGTATTCAATCTTGAAACAAAGGGAAATATTGTAAACCTAGATACTGATCATGCCCTCTATCTATTTGAAACAGAAAGCACAGCACCCAAATCAAAATGGGGTAAAGGATCAGTTGACCATATTGCTCTCGATGCTCTCAATCAAGCGGAACTTGAAAAGTACTGGGAAATCGCACTTGTTCATGGATACAAGAGAGAACTAATGGTCGACCGTGGATATTTCCGCTCGATTTATTTGAGAGAGCCAGGCGGAAATCGCATTGAGATTGCTACGAATTCACCCGGATTTACCCTTGATGAAAGTTTATTGGAGCTTGGAAGCAAGTTCTCGCTACCACCAAGATTTACGGGCAATCAACAAGAAATCTTTGATTTTTATGAAAAAGAGGGGGTTCGATTTGATGATGCAAGCCCCTACACAGGCACTGGTCATCTATCAGGCGAGGTAGAAGTCATCTTCGGAGAAGCAAGCTCGGAAACCACTATTAATTAAATGAATCATTTAAGACGCATAAGCCGTATTGGCAGATGCGTCTTTTTAGACTAAGGGACAACTGGCACTTTACAAGCTGCATAAGCATAATAACACTTCAGAAGTAACGGTTGTAAATTGTGCGGTCAACGACGCACCGCTACCCTATCACTTCTCACAAAAAAAGCGAACCTCCTCAGAGGTACGCCATTCTTTATTTTTTCATCGCTTTCTTTAATGCTTTACGTTTTGCTTTTTCTTTCTCTTTGATTGCTTGCGCTTTTTCTTCTCTCTCCTTTTTAAGGGCAAACGGATTGTTAATTAAAAGCGTTTGAACCACTTGGAAGGCATTTGAGATGGTCCAATAAAGAGAAACCCCACTTGCTACACTAATTGAGAACAAGAAAATCATTCCTGGCATCAAATAGGTCATTGATTTTGTCATGCCATTTTGTTCTGGTGCTGCCTTCATTGAAAGCCAGCTGGAGAAAAATGTAAACAAAGCTGCAAGCACAGGTAAAATGAAGAGATGGTCCGGTTTTCCTAGATTTAACCAGAGGAATGTCCCTTGGTTCAACCCTTCAATCCGTGACAGAGATTGGTACAATGCCATCAAAATAGGCATTTGGACAAGCATTGGCAAACAACCTATCGCTGGATTTGCCCCTGATTCCGCATAAAGCTTTTGTGTTTCTTCGTTGAGCTTTTGACGGCTTTCTTGATCTTTTCCAGGATATTTCTCTTTTAATTTATTTAGTTGAGGCTGCAATTCTTGTGTTTTCCGCATGGCTTTCGTCTGAAAATGCATTAACGGGAATAGAATCACACGAATGATGAGAGTGAAGATGATAATCCCAATCCCAATTTTCCCACCCAATGACAAGGCTTTTATTGCACTTCCAAAGAAGTAGACAAATTTTTCCCAAATCCCAGGTGTCTGTTCTGTAATTTTTGATGTCCCACAGCCGCTTAATAAGAATAAAAGTGCGCCTGATAGAAGAATCAAATATTTTTTTCTTTTCTTCATTTTTTCTCCTTTAACACCCCTACATTTTTCAATAAGTGCAGGATGTTCTTTTTTACTTCAATCGTTTTTAAATCCAACGCAGTTGGTCTGGCGATAATAATGAAGTCTTCATCTTCTCGAATTTCATCTTTTAACTCAAATAGACTTTCTCGAATTTTCCTCTTTACACTATTTCGATCCACTGCTCTTTTGGATACTTTTTTCCCAACTGAAATCCCCACTCGAAAGTGTTTGTTCTCCGGATTTTGAAGATGATAACAGATGAAATTACGGTTTGCAAAGGACGATTTATTTTGTAGGATTTTCGTAAAATCACTATCTTTTTTTACACGAAATTCTTTTCGCACATCCTCACCTCCCACAATCCAACATTCTACCATATTCCTCGAACTTAAAAAAGATGCAATCCAATCAAGTGTTCCAAGCCGAATCAATCTGCTGCCAAATGATAACCACTCTTTGAATCCAGCTCAAAACTATCCACCAGCCCGCTTGTCACTTCAATCTTGTCGTCTTTCGTGACAAAAAGCGCTTCTGTGCCTGACATCTTCTCGATAAATTGCTTCCCTTTTTCAACACCTAAGGCAAATAATGTCGTTGAAAGACCATCTCCATCGACCGAATGCTTCGACTGGATGGTCACTCCAGCTAAATCATTTTCAAAAGGGTAGCCCGTCTTTGGATTCATTAAATGGTGATATGTTTTTCCACCTACCTTGAGGTAACGCTCGTAAATCCCGCTCGTTACAAAGGATTCATTTTCACCTTTTAAATAACCTATCACTGTATTTCTTGCCTTATTGGGATCTTGGATGCCAACCGTCCATGGAAAATCCCCTCTAAATGAGTGTCCCAAGACATAGATATTCCCACCTAGGTCGATGATGGAACTCTTCACCTTTCTCTTTTGCAAGAGTTCTGCTACCTCATCTGCAATGAACCCCTTAGCAATCGCCCCTAGATCGAGTTTCATGTCCCGTTTTCTTAAGAATACACGTTCGTTTTTCTTATCCAGTTCAACATCCTTATAATTTATTCGTTTAAGCGCTTGATCAATCTCGGCTTGGGAGGGTTTTCTCGCATCGTCAAATCCAATATGCCAAAGTGAGGTAATCGGACCTATGGTCGGGTCGAAAAGGCCGTCTGACTCCTTTGCATATCTCAAAGAAATCTCAATCAATCTGAAAATGTTAGAATCCACCTTCACGAATTTCCTTCCTGCATTTTCATTGATCTTATCAATTTCACTCTCATGTGATGCATCATTTACATCGATTCTTTCTCCAAGAGATTGAACCAATCGAAAGCATTCTTCCAAAACATCACGCTTCCCTTGTTGATCGATAGTAATTTGAACCGTTGTTCCTAGCAAGAATTTCCTCTCGCTCTCGGTTTTATTTTTTTCATCAGAAGGCGTGCAAGCACATAATAATAGTAAAAGGAAAGCTATTCCAAAGACACCTTTGATTTTCTTCATAATTCCTCCGCTTTATGAACCGCTCATGCAAAAGACATGAGGGTTCTCGTTTATTCATAAAAAAAGGCGGAGCAAGCTCCGACTTTTTATGACAAAATTTTAATCGTAATCGTACGTCTGCCCCAATTGATACACTTCTGAACAGTGGTAAAATGCAAATCGATGATGTTTCCGATAATCGCACCACCTGTATCTCCTGCAATTGCTATTCCATATCCTGGAACCTCAACCATAGATCCTAGAGGAATAACGCGTGGATCTACTGCTATACACATTGGATTTTTACGAAGATCAATTCCAGTTGCAGTATGATAACCCAAGCCCGGTTGCGCATAGGAATACCCCGTAGACTGAACCGTCAAGTGCGTCCCGCTCCCCGTCGAACCACTCGGTTTTGATGGATGGTTTGGAGTTTTGGAAGGAGTGGATGAATTTTCATTTGAAGTCGTTTTTTCATTGGATACTTCATCCATGGAAGTTTGCATCGCTTCATCCCGATTCTTTTGCTCCTCATCAGTTAAGAAGTAAGCTTTGCTTTGAAGTTCTGCTAACAGTTTCTGATTGTTTAGAGATTGTGATTTTAAAGCAGAAACTCTTTCCGTAAGGCTTTCTGACTCTTCGGTCAGGTCTTCCTTCTGCTTCTTAACATCTTCGACTGTTTTTTCTTTTTTCTCTTTTAAGTTTTTCAACGTTGCTCTTGACTCATTCAAAATCTGTATCTTTTCTGTTTGCGCTTGTCTAAGAATGCTTAACGCCACGGTTTTCTGGATGAATTCCGTCAAACTCCCACTAGAAAAAATCAGTTCCAAGAACGTTAAGTTTCTATCGGTAACTTGTAGATCCTGCATCTGTGCCGCAACGACTTGTTTTCGCTTTCCGATATTCTTCTCTGTTTCTTTTATTTTAGAGTCGAACTTCTTGACTTCCTTTTTGGATTGGTCAAGTTTTTCTTGAAGTGTTTCTACTTCAGTATATTTTTCATTTGCTTGTTGAATCGCGTGGTTTAAATCAGCAGTGATTGCTTTGGACTCTTCCCTTGCTTGATTTTGCTGGATTCTTACGGATTCAGAAGTTTCGGCTATTGTAACAACTGGAAGAATTGAAAAAGCCACTAAGACAACTAAACAGTTGTGGACGAATCTTTTTGCCTTCAATTTTTTACCTCGAATTATCTAGTCTAACCCTGTTATTATACAACCAAAATCACTCTTAAATATTTCAATCTGATTACATTTTATTAGTTTTTTGTTATTTAATCGAAATCAAGCTCAATCAGAATCCTTCGTCAGTTTTTTAAAAACTGGCGTCGCCTGTAATCTTTTCAATACAAAATGAACCACGATAATCTGTATTGGGATTAAAATCAATGCTTTTCCAAATCTGATGGGCATCAACCCCCAGAACGGAACTTTATACATTAGTGTCAACCAAATAGGCGTGAAAATGAGCGATTCCAAAAGAGTGATGACTGTCGTTGCTAAAGCAACTCTTTTCCAAGTTATCTCTTTTTTATAGTAAAAAATTCCATATAAAACTCCAAGAAGCATGGCTGATAGAGTGAACCCCCAGAAGAACGGTCCTGATGGAAAAATCGTTGCTCCTAAAACATCAGATATCCCAAAAGCTATGGGTGCACCTATCGGTCCTAAAATTGCCCCCAAGAGCGTATGTGTCAAAAAGTTAATAGAAATCCTAAGAAACTGTGTATTAATTGCTAGTGGACCAGTTAAAATAACGTCCAAACCTATAAGTATAGAGGAAATCGCAATTATTCTTGTTGTAAATATTCTTTTCAAAAGCGTACCCTTTCCATTGTGACTTGCTTTTGAATAATAACACAGTCAATTTAATTATGTAAACTCAATAAACTGTGTCTTCTAAATAATTTTTAAACTTCACCTTCGCCCTTGAGAGTGCAGATGTTCTACTCTTTCGTTCGTCTGCGCTCTCCGAAATTTTTTCGTGTTCTGCAAGAAAAAAGTCTAGTGCATCCATCTCCTTTTCCGACAGTGTAAGGAAGAACTCATCTAAATGGGCGAGTACATCGCTTTGATGCTCTTCTGGGCGTGGTTGCCCAAATAAGGAATCGTATTTCTCTTCAAGAGACGGATCTGATGGGTCGAACACATAAAAACTCTCATAAGAATCCGCATAGAGATTGCTCCTTCTTTTCAAAGAATGGGCTTTTCTTATAAGGCTAATCGCCATGTTTTTTAGCGCAATCTTGAAATAAAGCCCAAACTCAATTCGTCCATCAAATTTTTTTCGTAGCTGATAATAGAGGAAGTGCGCCTCTTGATCAAAATCTTCCCACTCCATTATTCCTTCAAGCTTATTCAAATAGACACTTCTGACTAGCGGAAAGTATGCACCATACTCGTAAATTTTTTTCATAAGATCACCTCTTGTTTTAGAATGAGGTCATCTTATTTTTTTTATCAAGATTTTTGGAGCAAGTCTTGTATTACTTTTCAGTGTGTAACGCCTTAGTTACACGTTGTCACACTAGTGTTACACTCCCGGTCAGAACCTTTTTAGAAAGTTCAGGAAAGAATGAAATTCCTCCGAGTGTAATATCTGAAAATCTATTGCAAGAAGGGTTAAAATTTCTATGTAGTAGAAAAAACTGTTTAAAAGACAAAAAAATAGAAGTAAATTAAAAAATCTTTCAAATCGAGGTTTCCCCTTATTCCTCGAATAGAGGCAAACTACGATGGGGATTCCTATAACAGGAGCAATAAACCCTATGGTTAAAAGGTATCCTATACTCAGCTCTGAACTGATTTTTTCAGTATTCGCAAGCAAATCTTTTAGATTCAAGCAAGGGATTTCCTCACTACCATATACTTCTACTGTTCCAATGTCGTCAATCGGAAAGAGTTGTTTTCCGAAAAACTCTGATAATAACTGAATATTTTCTATATCCGGTATGTTTATCCCGTTTTCCCACCTAGAAATCGCTTGTCTAGAAACGTGAATTTCATTCGCAAGATCCACTTGCGACAACCCTGCTATAACCCGTTCTTCCTTTATGATTTCCCCAATATTTTTCGCCATCCATATCTTCACCTCTTTTATTAGAAGAATTTAATTTTTTTGTAATGGAAATATAATATACAGCCAAATAAATGTTTTTGCAAAACGTAACAACTCATTTTCTCAATTGCTAAAGATTGAAACTTTGTTTAAACTAATGAAGAAAGAAGGTGACAAATTGGAAAACGATTTATCCCTCGATAAGGACAGATTATCGGAACAAAAAACACAAATGGTTAAGGGTAGCATCTGGCTGGTTGCAGGAAATCTTGTCAGCAGACTCCTCGGTGCAGTCTATATTATACCTTGGTACGCTTGGATGGGCAGCCATGGAAATGAGGCAAACGGCTTATTTAGTATGGGGTACAACATCTATGCCTTGTTCTTATTAATTTCTACTGCTGGAATTCCAGGTGCTGTCGCAAAACAAACAGCTAAATACAATGCTTTAAAAGAATATAATGTTTCAAAACGTCTCTTCCTCACTGGATTAAAGAGTATGGCCGTTCTAGGGGCAATTTTTGCTGGAGTCATGTTTCTTGCTGCTCCTCTCTTAGCTGAAGCTTCAGGAGGGGGACCAGAGCTCATCCCTGTCATGAGAAGTCTCGCTATTGCAGTTTTTGTTTTCCCATGTATGAGTGTCATCCGCGGTTTCTTCCAAGGGAATAACTTAATGGCGCCATTCTCGATTTCACAGGTGGTTGAGCAGTTAGCCCGTGTGCTTTATATGCTTATTACCGCTTATATTATTATGCAAGTTCGAAATGGAAATTATGTCGATGCAGTCGTTCAGTCAACCTTTGCAGCATTTATTGGTATGATTGCTTCCTTCGGCGTGCTACTCTACTTCTTATTAAGGGAAAGAAAAGTTCAGCAACGTCTAGAATTGGAACACGGAGTCCGAAATATTAATGTCAATTCTAAAGAACTTCTTATTGAAACCGTTAGACAAGCCATTCCTTTTATCATTGTGGGAAGCGGCGTGCAATTATTTAAGATTGTCGACCAGTTCACCTTTAGCAACATCCTTAGTCATGTAAGCAATTACACGCAAGCTCAACTATTGGACCTGTTCTCCATCTTCAGTTCCAATCCTGATAAGCTCACTATGGTGATTGTCGCACTTGCAGCAAGTATAGCGGGGACTGGCTTGCCACTGATTACAGAAAACTATACCGTCGGTCGTAAAAGGGAACTCGCGACTCTCGTTTCTAACAATATCCAACTCTTCTTTTTCATCATGTTACCGAGCGCCATAGGGATGACTATTCTCGCCCAAGAGCTCTATTCCGTCTTTTACGTTCCTTCTCCAATTGGGGAAAGTTTGCTTGCTTGGGCGGCAATTCAGAGTTTAATGCTTGGCTACTACATGCTCACGAGCAACATGCTTCAAGGAATGTATCAAAATAGGATAACAGTTAAATATTTAGCTTTCGGCCTCATTACAAAACTCATTTTCCAATTCCCTTGCGTGTATTTCTTTGAAGTTTATGGTCCTATGATTTCCACGTTTATAGGATTTGCAGTGTCTTGTACGTTGATTACACGTTTGATTCGACGTGTGAGTTTCGTCAACTTCAAGAAAATATGGAAGCGCGTCTTTTTACTTGTGCTTATGACCGTTATTATGGGAATTGTAACTATTATCATGTCTAGACTGCTTCATCTCTTTCTAAGTCCGGATAAGAAATTAACTGCTTTTATCATCGTCCTTATCTCTGCCATCTCAGGCGGGGGAGTCTATATGTATCTTGCACTTGCCACAAAAATTGCAGATAAACTGCTTGGAAATCGTGTCGTTCGCATTCGCAACAAACTTCCAGGTTTAGGAGGTTAATCAATGAGGCTAGATAAATTTTTGTCTAATGCAGGGTTCGGCAGCCGATCAGATGTGAAAAAAATCATAAAGTCGAAAAGAATCAGCGTGAATGACATCATTCAAATCAATGTGGGCATGACCATAGACCCTAATAGGGACACCGTCCGATTGGACAGTGTCCCTATAGATTACGAAGAATTTCACTATTTTTTACTCAATAAGCCAAGCGGATTTCTTAGTGCCACATCTGACAAATCTGAGAATACGGTTCTTGATCTCTTTGAGTCTGAACGGCTAAAAGATCTCTTTCCAGTCGGTAGGTTGGATAAGGATACTGTTGGATTGTTGCTTGTCACGGATAATGGTCCGCTTGCTCATGCGCTTTTGTCTCCCAAACGACATGTGGAAAAAGAATATTATGCCCATATTGAGGGCATCGTGACCAAGGAAACCATCCAGAAATTTCAGGAAGGCATCGAATTGTCCATTGAGTTCACTGCACTTCCAGCAAAGTTAGAAATCGAGGAAGTCAATCCGGAGACAAACACTTCAAAAGTTTATATTACGATTCAAGAAGGAAAATTTCACCAAATCAAGCGGATGTTTGAACGGGTGAATATGAAGGTGACCTTTCTTGAACGCATTCGCATGAAGAACTTACGCCTCGACCCGTTATTAAACCGAGGAGAATATCGAAAATTAACCGCTGATGAAATCAATGATTTGACACGGAAATAACGTACTAAGCATTGCAAAGCACCGCAGCAGACGTGAAGACAGGCAAGTGGTGAATTAGAACAAAGCGACCCAGGAATCGATACTCGATCCCTGGGTTTCAAGTTTATAATTGCTATACAAATCTTTATAGAGTTATCTGAAATCCTGCAACCACGGTATTAAAATCCCATATCTGTTAGTTTTTTTACTACACCCTCTGTGAGTTCTCTTCTCTTCATACCTTTGTCAACTGGATTTTCAACGATTCTGGCATCAATCCGAACAATGTATTGCCTATCAACTGTAATAAATTGATCATCGACAAAAAGGTATAGATTCTTCTCATCGACTTTTGCACAAGCATCTTGCCATACGTCAAAAGACTCTAATTCGGAGTACACTTCTTTTTTCACTAGTGTTCTGTCATTTAATAAATGAAATGCTATATCATAATATTTCCCCATCGTTCCCCTCCTTCTATTTATTTTTTATCGCTTCCAAAAGCGTTGTAAACTCCTCATCGGAAAGCGTTATCCCTTTTCCCATCTTCGAGTGATCCGGCGCCCACGTCCGTATGTCGTACTTGGCATCCGCCCCATTGAAGCTTACTCTATTCAACTCTTTTCGCCACCCGTTTTTCGCAGTGCTCAACACCAATAATTCTTCTATAATTTCAAAACTAAATTCTGCCATTTTGAACTCCTGTCTTATTGTTCATTTACAATCATATTTGTATAGTAAGTTTGGTCGAGTTCTCCAGGTTCTGGAAGCGACCAAGAATGTTTTTGTATAAGCTTCTCTCTATCAAACAATTGTACCTGATGATTGAGAGTTAGTGCAAAAATTGAACCTTTTGTTAGGCAGATTTGAACGGGTTGCCCTTCAGTTTTTACTTCTTTAATGGAATGCGTCTTTAAATCAATTACAGAAATTTTGTGCACCCCTTCATCTGTGACATAGCTTCCATGAGAGACCAAAAGGAGCATGCCATCTGTCACTAATTGATAAGGGGTTGTGGAATGCAGCTGAATTTTCGTTACGGATTCCGTTTTCTTATCTACTCGGACGATGTAACTTGGCGCTTGTTCGCTCTCCCCTGGCACGACCGCACACGATAAATAGAAAGCGTCCTCGGTAGACACCATATGGATATATTGTTCTCCATATTTGGTTAAATCAATTTCCCGTAGTTTTTTCAAAGTATTCGCATCATATTCATAGAGCAAATGGGCGCTTCCAACTTCCAAAAGTGCATATAATTTTCCATCTGCTTCTGTTATAAATTGAATGATCCCATCTTTCACTTCTGTTGAGGCTGTCTTCTCTCCCCTTTTATTCAGCTGAAAAATTTCACCAACCGAATTTGAATTTGTTCCAAAAAGTTTATCTCCAGAAACCGCAACAGAGAGCAGTTTCCCGTAAGGGTAATCGAGACGATTTAAAATTTTACCATTCTCTGAAATCCGAAGGATGGTATTCTTTGAAGATATCGTTCCGTTTGACACGAGATAATAGCTATCTCCCTCTTTTACTGGAAAGTTTCCAAACTCTATTCCTTCAACCTGCCATTTGACTTTAGAGTCGAGAGAAAAATCGTCCTGTCCCCTCATAAGTGGAATAAAATAAGACGCCCTTGTGACTTCTGTCGAAGAGATGACCCCAATTGAAACATTCTTCAATTCTTTTTCTTCCTGACAAGCGGTTAGAAAGAAAAGAGTACAAAAGATGAGCAAAAAATATCTAGCTTTCATAATATCCCCTCATTTCCTATAAAGAAGAGTGACTTTTGAATTGTCGACCAACTCGAGAGGATGAATAGGGTTCCCAAGAATGGAATAGAAGGCACTCCCGTTTAAATTTATTTTATATAAGTCTTTTGCAGCAGCATAAATTAGCTGAGAACAGTAGAATCCACTTCTCGTGTTTATATCAAAATAATTGAAATTGTATTTCTTGTTAATCTGCCTCTTGCAGTATTCAGCGAGCATTTCATCTTGCTTCGCCGTTGTTTTTTTTAATGTGACAATATACGATTGCTTCTTTGACACATTCCAGTTGTTCTTTCCAAATTCGACACCGTCTACGTTTGCTTCTATAACTTTCGCCTTATTGTAACATATGGATGAATGTCCAGTAGGGAGCAAACCTTTCATATAATCTGGTGTGACAAGGATCACTCCCTTACGTCGGTTGTATTCGTTCTTTTTATATTCTCCTTTGCTCTTTTTATCTAGTTCCACCTTCTTTCTTTTTATGTTTTTCTCCATTCGCTTTAAGCTGGGACTTGTACTGAATACGAGCTTGGAGAGTTTATTTTGTTTCTCCTTCTTCTCGATTGCTCGCTTTTCAGCAGATATACTTGTGTAACTTTTATAATTCAAGCCGGTAACCTTCATTCCTAAACTGAGAAAGCAGCACAAGATCAACAAAAACCTCCACTTTTTTTCCATACTCTTTCCTCCATTCACTTGAAATCCTCCAGAGAAAAGATACGCAAAAAAACGCAAACGCGTTTTAGTGATCTCAAAAATTTTGATTGCTGTCGAGCTCGCTTGCGTGAGAAATTTACACAACCCTTCTATTTCATATTCGAAAAAACCGTCATGGAAATGCTCGCATCCGAGAAGCTAGATTACTGTCAAACTGCTTCTACGTAGATTTTCCACAACGATTTGTTTCATATTTATAGAAGAATTTCCTTCATCTTCTCCACAAGCAGCGGATCAATGTTCACACATGGAATCTGCACATCCGCTTGATATTCCTCTAAAAAATACGGGAAATGGGTGCATCCGATGATAATCGCTTCTGCTTCTGTCTTTCTGAAAAACTCGCGGCTTTCTGGCAATCCATATCTTTGGATGATGTCTTCTGGTGCCATCCCTTCTTCTACTGCTACAACCCATTCAATGTTCGTAATCGTGGTGATTACAATGTTCGAATTCTCCCGCACAAACACTTTCTCAATCCCGCTTGCACCTTGTGCATTTGCAGCCATTAACCCGATACGAGAATATTGCTTCCCTAAACTTTTGTAGATCATCATCGGGGTTAGGATGGGAATTTTTCTCTCACTTGAAATGTCGTCAAATGACAGCGAGGCGCTTAAAGAGTTGCAATACACTAGGATTAGCACAACTTCATCGGATAAAAATTCATCCAGAACACGAAAGATTTCCGCTTTCTTTTCAGAAGTCTTTGCCGTCTGGAATAAAGTCTGTTCCTCAGGCGTTTTTGAAATGCCATAATCGATGATTTCATATTCTGGAAAATATTGGCGCACCAATCTTTTTCCCATCTTTGCATCAATTCCGGTTCCGCCCAATACTAAAATTTTCTTCATACGCACCTCCTTATCACAATTATAGCACGTGCTAATCACCCTGCTTAGTGTTTGTAGGAATTGATTTTCCACATGGCGCAATTAAAAAAAAAAAATAATAATGCAAATTTTTGACTCATGCAAACGTTTACATTACAATCAATCTTGTAAATCAATTATTTCCATAGAGGAGGAAAAAATGAAAAATTGGAAAAAAGTATCTCTAGTTAGTTTGACTGCATTTGCAGCAATGGGTCTCGTTGCTTGTGGGAGTAACGAAAAAAAAGAAGAAACAAAAGCCGATCCTGCAAAAATCGAAGGAAACCTTACGCTTTGGGTGGATCCAGCGAATATCAACTCCTATAAAGAGTTGGTAAAAGGATTTGAAAAAGAAAATCCTGATGCGAAAGTCAATGTTGTTCAATCTCCAACAGGAAGCGCAAATGCGAAAACAGATGTGGGGAAAGATCCTGAAAAAGCAGCCGATGTATTCAAAGTTCCAAACGATCAACTCGGAGCAATGGCTGAAGCGGGTTACATCAATCCATTAAGTCCAGATGCTACGAAATGGGTACAGGAAAACGATATTGAAGATGC
>JAITHN010000163.1 GCA_031279745.1 Streptococcaceae bacterium | reverse complement strand
ATCAAGAAAGAGCGGATATTATGATTTAAAATTTCCGCTAAAATTAAACCGATGGCTATGGCAACTGCAACCATCGCCGTTTGAACGGAAGTCTGCATAAAATGCTGATAATCTCCATTAGCGAGGTCTTTCATCGCTTCATATGCCAATCCCCCCGGGACGAGTGGCACAATCCCGGGAATATTAAACACTGTAACAGGCATTTTACATTTTCTTGAATAATGATTACTCACAATTGCCACAACAACGCTTCCCGCAACTGCAGCAAGTGGAATTGAGAGATGAAACTGTGTCAAAACCCAGTAGACCATCCATCCTATTGCCCCTGTTAGTCCGCAATAGAAAAGGACATATCTTGAAACATTCCAAAGAATACAGACTGCCATTGTCGCGACAAGACTAAAACTCAACTGTAAAAAAGCATTCCATACAAAATCCATAAACTTCTCCTACATCATGATCTGAAAGGCAAAGGCAATGCCAAAACCTACTGCACATGCAGTCATTATCGCCTCAAAAAACCTTGAAATCCCACTTAATAAATGTCCAGCAAGCAAATCCCTTACCGCGTTCGTTATATGAACTCCAGGCACAAAGGGCATGACGCTCCCGATTAGCACCGTATTCATCATACTTACCAACCCTAAACGAATCGCTGAAATCACGAGTACTCCTGCCAAAAGGGAAGCCATAAATTCTGCAAAAACTTTTATCTTTAAATTTTTTAACATGATCAAATAAAAGATGAAGGCGATTCCTCCAATAAGGAAGGTAGCGGGGACGTCTGGCAGGATGCCACCAAAAAGAATCATCATCCCCCCACTAATCGTTGCGGCAGACAGGATTTCCAACCACATGGGGAAAAAGAGTTTCTCTTTTTCTAACGCAATCAGTCTTGCTAAGAACTCGTCCTCCGTTAATTCATCGTTTGCAAATTCTCTGCTGAGTTGATTCGCTTTCGTGACTTTATCCAGATTGATTCGTCGCTCTTGAATTTGTGCCATTCTCACATTTCCCACGCCCTCCACCCCGATAAAAATCCCTGTTTGGGTAGTATAGCTTACGATTTCAACTTTTGCTTTTCTTCCAATTCTCAGGATGGTATCTTCCACTCTATACATTTCTGCAGAGTTTTGCATCATAATTCTTCCAATTATTAGACATATTTCCAAAATCTTATCTTCATTTTTCAATGTCATCACCCTTAATCTTTAATAAAGTTCGTCTTCAAATAAACATACTCTAGAAACTCAAGTTCGTTAATTATTAAACATATTAGACTAATGCTATTACTTTTAATATAATAGCACAAGTAGGATATACAATTTGGAGGAAATAATGGCAAAATATCAAGAAATTGCAAAAGTGCTGCGTGAACGCATTGAAACAGAGTTTTATCCACCAAACACGCTTATGCCAAATCAAGTTGACTTAGTGGAAGAATTTGGTGTAAGTCGGATGACCATAAAAAAATCCTTAAGCTTACTTGCGTTGGACGGGATGATTTATTCTAGACGTGGAGCAGGAACTAAAATCGTAAACCGAAAACTTTGGGACCGTGAAACGTCTCCTGCAACTGAGTATCAAGGTTTGACTCATCACGTTAGAGGAACGGACAATAAAGTCGAAAGCGAAAGCTTAATCTTTGAACTTGAATTCCCAGATGAATTCATGCAAGAAAAGCTCCTTATCGGCCCAGATCAGCCTGTGTTTAAAATCATTCGTCTTCGTATTTTAAATGATAAACCATTCATCCTTGAACACACTTGGTTCCCCGCGCATATCGTGGTCAAATTAAATGAAGATCATATCAAATCTTCCATTTATGACTATATTAAAAACGAGTTGGGGTTGAAGTTTGGGGGAGCATTCCGTTCTATTCAAGCCAGAAAAGCTGATTCTTGGGACATGAAATACTTGAACGCTGAAGCAACAGATCCTATTTTAGAAGTGGAACAAATCATCTATTTAAAAGATGGACGCCCTATGGAATACTCTCGCGCTAGAAATCGATTCGACGTTCGAAGCTATACAGCATTACAAGTGCAAAAAGAGGAACAGTAATAGCAATGCTTTAATCCGCTGCATCTAGGATTTAGTTGAAAACGCATGCGCCGTTTACAAGACGGTGCCATGCGTTTGTTTAGTGCAAAAAGAGGAACAGTAATAGTAATGCTTTAATCCGCTGCATTTGGGATTTAGTTGAAAACGCATGCGCCGTTTACAAGACGGCGCATGCGTTTTTTTTCGGGAAACTCTCTGTACATGACCAAACTATTCCTTTTCGATAAATTCCCATGTCAATGGAATTGCCACAACACAAAGGAGTATCAATACCAATACGAAAAAGACAACATATCCAAATTCAAAAACAGAGAACAACTCCTGACCATAGACCATGAACGGCTCTATTGTCATCGCAAACAACGCTATTGAAAGGGTGAGTTGTATAATTTTACGTTCATCCGTTGACTTATAATAGACAATGGAGTGAATTCCCATGATTGCCAAAAACAAGAAGAGCATTCCTGGACGTTTTAAGAGGTATTCATAGCCTACAATGGTGCTAATTTCAACTCCGCCTCCTTTGTTTAGGTAAAACCACGGAAGGAATAAGGTCAACCAAATTAATTTGATAAAGACTTCGACAATGATCAGTTGCCATTTTGAATATCGTGGATCCATTTCATCCCCTCCTTTTTATTAATTTTACTACAACTTCACACCTAGCCGTGTGCGGGAACATGTCAACGGATTGCATGTATTCCACATCATAAACTTTCGCAATCTCTACTAAATCTCTTGCTAAAGTGGAAACATTGCAACTAATATACACAAACTTTTCCGGTTGAATGGTTAGAATGGTGCGGATGAGTGCCTCATCAAGCCCTGTTCTTGGTGGATCAACGATGATTCCCGTAATCTTTTCACCAGAGCGTACCCACCTAGGCAAGACTTCTTCTGCCTTTCCAACAACATACTCTGTATTCTCCACTCCAAGATTTTTGGCATTGACCAATGCATCTTCAATCGCTTGCGGCGTAATATCCATCCCTAAAATCTTCTTCACCTGCTTTGCCAAAGAGAGTCCAATCGTCCCTACTCCGCAGTACGCATCTACTAAAGTATCTTCCGCATCAACTTGAATGGCACGCCTTGCCTCTTCATAAAGAATCTTCGTCTGAGCAGGATTGAGTTGGAAGAAAGCTCTCGCAGATAGGTCAAAACTCAACTCCTCTAAGCGCTCGACAATCGCTCGCTTGCCTGAAAGTAAAATCGTCTTCTCACCAAAAATTTCACTACTCACTTTCGGTTGAATATTTTGCATAATGCTTTTTATCTCTGGATGAATCCTTTTGATTTCGCTTATGATTTCTTCTTTCTTTGGAAATTCATTCGTACGGGTAATCAACACCAATTGAACTTCACCCGTCATTACTCCCACGCGAATCATCATTCTCTTAAACAGTCCCTTATTCCTTCGCTCATCATAGATTGAAGCGCCGAATTTATTCAAAACTTCCTTGACTGTATTTGCTACTTGTTGTGTCGACTTCTCTTGAACAGGACAGTTGGAGAGGTCGATGAGTTGATGTGAGTTCATCGCATAGAGTCCAGCCACCACGCTCCCTTTGCCTTTTCCAAATTGAAACTGCGCCTTGTTTCGATAGTGTAGAGGATTTCCCATACCGAGCGTGTCTAAAAGCTTATATGTTTCATAGCCTTTCGGCTTAAACTTCACAAGCGCTTGATGAAGAAGATCTTTCTTAAACTCTAATTGCGCAGGGTAGCTTAAATGTTGAATTTGACAGCCCCCACATCTTTCGTAAAGATGACAAAACGGTTGTACACGATCTTTACTCGCTTTTTTCATCTTTAAAACCGTTGCAAAGCCAAAACGCTTTGAAACGGTTTTTATTTGCACATCCACTACTTCCTTTGGAAGAGCTCCTTCGACGAAAATCGTCATTCCTTTATAGTTAGAAACACCTTCTCCATTGATTCCAAGACGTTTGATTTTTAGATTTTGAATTTTTTGGTTTTGAAAAAGTTGAATTGCCATAGTCCACCTCTTAATCAGTTTAACAAAAAAGATGCGAGTTTGTTTGATTGGTCATGATATACTACAAAAAAGGAGATTCTATGATACGTATAGTTAAAATAGAAACTGGGAAAAAAGATACTTTCAAAGTTACGTTTGACAATTCAAAGTCTTTAAACGTACATGAGGATATATTGGTAAAATTCCAATTGACTAAGGATAAGTTATTTGACGAAAGTAGCCTGAAAGCTTTGGAAGACGAAAGTCGTCAGTATTCCGCTTTTGCACTCGCACTTCGTTATCTGTCTATAAAGATGCGCTCTACGTTTGAAATGACCCAATACCTCTTAAAAAAAGGAATTGAAGAGAACGAAGTACAGAACATTCTCAATCGATTGTCTGATTTAAACTACTTAGATGACGCCAAATATGCAGATGCATTTGTTCAAACACAGATGAAAATAGGAAATAAAGGGAAACACGTTCTACGCCAGCAATTGAAACTCAAAGGTATTTCCGAAACCCTCATCAATCAGACTCTTGAAAAAGTCACATACGCTGAGGAGTCTCTTCTTGCACTCAAAGTGGCTACAACACTCTCCAAACAATGTCGAAGGCTTTCGACAAAAGAAAGCCTCCAAAAAATAAAACTCAACCTCATGCAAAAAGGATTTGCCAATGAATCCATCCAGTTTGCCGTGCAGAACCTCGACATTGAAAAAAGCGAGGACGAAGAATTCACCCTCCTTTTAAAAGTTGCTGAAAAGTCTCTTCGTCAGACACGCGGAAAAACAAAAAAAGAAATTCATTGGAAAGTCCAACAAAAACTCTTTCAGAAGGGTTTCAAACCTTCCAAGATTAAGGAAGCTATTGAGAAGATCGAGGAGGAAAATGATGAGCGTTGACTTGCAACTAGATGTCGAAGAATTTCAACAAATCTTTCTAGACTGGTACTTCAAAAACCATCGCAAACTCCCTTGGCGTGATGTTCAGGACCCTTATATAATCTGGGTGAGTGAAATCATGTTGCAGCAGACTCGTGTGGAAACCGTAATTGATTAT
>JAITHN010000136.1 GCA_031279745.1 Streptococcaceae bacterium | reverse complement strand
TGTTATAATGACTATATCTAAAATGAAAAGGAGTTCCAAGTGGTACATTATCCAAACGGAAGAAAACATGCACCGGTTGTCGAAAAAAATCAAAAAAAGCAAGTCGAATTCGGCAAACGTGGAATGAGTTTTGAAGAGAGCATCAATGAGAGTAATGCTTACTACCTAACACGTGGAATGGCTGTCCTTCACAAGAAACCGACACCCATTCAAATCGTAAAAGTAGATTATCCGCATAGAAGTCGCGCCAAGATTACCGAGGCCTATTTCAGACATGCTTCAACGACGGATTATAATGGAGTATACAAGGGACTTTATCTCGATTTTGAGGCAAAAGAAACCAAAAACAAATCATCTTTTCCGTTTTCAAATTTTCACATTCACCAAATTCAACACATGGAACAGGTGATCAAACAAAATGGAATTGCCTTCGTGCTCTTATATTTTTCAACATTGAATCGGATTTTTTATTTGCCTTCACTTCCGTTGATTCAAGCGTTTTATGAAAAAGAAAGAAAGTCCATCCCCCTTTCATTTGTGGAAGAAAATGGATTCGAAATTCAAGAAGGGATTGCCCCCCGCATTCCGTTCTTACAAATTATTGACAGATTGATTGAGGAGAAAGAACATGGAAACTAGAGCAGAACTGAGGCGTCGAAATCAGACGCAAGCGAGCAAAAAGCGTCCTGCCAGATCAGGGACGACTCGGCCGCCGAAAGGTCCAAAAGGCTCGAAGAAAAAAAGAGGCATCGTCTTTAAAATTTTCATCACACTTTTTAGCCTTCTATTTATTGGACTTCTCCTTGGAGGCGGATTCTTTGCCTACTATGCAGTGACTGCCCCAAAATTGGATGACTCCAAGTTGACCACCGCACAGTCGAGTAAAATTTATGATAAGAATAATAAATTAATCGCTGACCTTGGAACAGAGCAAAGAGAGCTGATTTCTCCTGACAAAGTCCCTACACTCTTAGCTGAGTCTGTCGTCTCCGTTGAAGACAAGCGCTTTTATGAAAATATGGGGGTTGATCCTACACGGATTGTTGGGTCTCTCGTACACAACCTTACACACTCGACTACACAAGGGGGGAGCACACTTACCCAACAGTTGATTAAGCTCAGTTATTTTTCAACAGAGGAGAGCGATCAAACCTTAAAGAGAAAAGCTCAGGAAGCTTGGCTTGCCTTACAACTTGACCGTGTGAAATCAAAAGATGAAATTTTGACGTATTACATGAACAAGGTCTATATGGCGAACGGTCTTTATGGAATGCGCACAGCAAGTAAAGCCTATTTTGGTGTTGAACCTGAAGAGCTAACCCTCCCTCAAGCAGCCTTGATTGCAGGAATTCCCCAAGCACCTAATTTGTATAATCCTTACACGAATGAGAAGGCCGCAAAAGAAAGGCGGGACGTCGTCCTATTAACCCTTTTAAACAATGGAAAAATAGATAAAGACGCCTATCAAGAAGCCGTTCAAACTCCTGTGACTGAAGGATTGAAAAAATTAAAGAACGAAAATTCAGACCTCAAAGTCATAGACAACTACTTAAAAGAAGTCATTAGTGAAGTCAAAGATAGAGTAGGGCTTGACCTCTTTAAAAAAGGGGTGAATGTTTATACAAACATTGACATGAACGCGCAAAAACGACTCTATAAAATTGTCAATTCTAAGGAATATATCAACTTCCCTGATGATAAATTTCAAGTTGCAGCTACCCTAATCGATGTCAAAACTGGAAAAGTAACCGCACAAATCGGTGGACGAAAAATTCCAGAAGATGTGACATTCGGAACCAACCAAGCCGTTCAAACCAATCGTGATTTTGGTTCTACCATGAAACCTCTCACCGACTACGGTCCTGCCATTGAGTATTTAGATTGGCCAACAAACCACATGCTTCAAGATATTCCATACAAATATCCTGGAACGGATATTGAGGTTCATGACTGGGACAATCAGTTTATGGGCGCAATGACCATGCGCCGTGCATTAACCTTAAGCCGAAATATTCCTGCTATTGAGGCTCTCGATGCGGTTGGTGTTGACAATGCCTTGAAATTCCTCAAAAAATCAGGAATTCAATACAAACAATTGGTTTACTCCAATGCGATTTCTAGTAATACGGAATTCCCAGGGGATCAGTACGGAGCATCAAGTGAAAAAATGGCAGCAGCCTATGCAGCTTTTTCAAACGGTGGCATATACAATAAACCTTACTACGTGAATAAAATCGTCTTTGAAGATGGCACGGTTCAAACGTATAACAAAGAAGCCAGTCGTGCCATGAAAGCATCAACCGCTTATATGGTCACTGACATGATGAAAAATGTTATCTCAAGCGGAACAGGAAATAATGCACAAATCCCTGGCTTGATTCAAGCGGGGAAAACCGGAACGAGTAATTACTCCGATGATGAATTAAAAGAAATCAATTCTCCTTATCAAGGAATTGCTCCAGCTGACAACTTTGTTGGGATTACTCCGAGTTATTCTCTTGCCATCTGGACAGGTTATACCAATCGAAAAATCCCAATCCTTCCAGACGATTTTATGATTGCAAGTGAAGTGTACAAATTCTTAATGGAATACGTTTCAGAAAGTCAGCTCAATGAAGATTGGGTAATGCCTGCAAATGTGCAGCGTATTGGAACCGAGCTCAGCCTAATCAATTCAAACTACAATGGAGCTGTGTACCAACCAACAGTAACGCAATCTTCTAAAGAAAAAACAGAATCTAGCGAGGAAAAAGAGGAAAGCTCCACAACTTCAGAGTCAAAGGCCGAAACTACACCTCAAACGAGCTCTAGTGAAAATGATCAGACAAGCTCTACATCTGCTCCCGCAGCCCAGCAACCGACTGAATCAAGTACGAGTAGCTCCGTGCCAGAATAATCAAAAGGTAGTACAAGCCTACGGCTTGCACTACCTTTTTCTGTTCAAGTTGATGTTGGTGAAAACAGTCATCCGGCATAAGGATTGCCTGTTTTTCACAATAAATGGTTCGAATATGGTGAGCAAGTTTCTTAGCGGATTTCCTAGTTTACGCCTCACTTACGCCTAAAACTTTCTTCCACCAATTCTGCTAACTTTCCTTCTTTTGCGAAAGGGGTGGTATCCACCATCTTGAAATTTTTGTGTGAAATACTGTCATATCTACCAAAAATGTAATTGGTCGCGATTTTGTAGATGATTTCGCTTGGCGCAAAGCCATAAACCTGATTTTCTAGGATATGTTTCAAACGATCAAAGTCGTCTGGGAAAGCGCCTTTCAATCCTGCACTACCATACAAGCGTTTCACCACTTCGGTAATGTAAAGTCCACTCTTCATATACAAGTCGATGAACGTCTTATTGGAATCTTCAAAAATCAACGGGTCATGTTCCACCATTTTATCTACCATACGTTTGACCACGGCTTTTGGCGTGAAAATTTGATTCGTTTGTTGGGGAGGAATATAGTCGAAAATGTCTTCGTCTTTTGCTTCAAAATAATCCGACAGCGCTTCTTTTTTACGTAGAAAAGTTTGGACACTTTCATTAAAGACGACTTCGTCAAAAAATTGATGCACATCACGTAAAGTCGCAAACTGCGCCAATGTAATCCCTGTCACCTCTTGAAACACCGTATCATCCAACGCTTTTTCAAATGTGTCCAATCGTGTTT
>JAITHN010000106.1 GCA_031279745.1 Streptococcaceae bacterium | reverse complement strand
AAATCTTTAAATGGAGAGAGTTTTTTGTTGAAAAAATGGAAGAATATACGAAAGTCACCCACTCCAAACTGACGAATGGGCGTGAAAAATTTTCTTTCGTCTATAAACCTTCGATTTTGGGAGATCAAGATGTCTTTGAAATTCTTAAACAAAATAGGGCAAAAGATGTTAAATTTCAAACCACTTCAAAAGGGGTTCACCGAGATGAGTTTGTTTTTTATATCAACGACCGCGAAGTCTCGAGTTTCGGTTCTCAAGGGCAACAGCGAACAACCGCACTCAGTTTAAAACTTGCAGAGATTGATTTAATGGAAGAAATTACTGGGGAAACGCCGATTCTGTTATTGGATGACGTGATGAGCGAATTGGATAATGACCGTCAACTTTTTCTTTTGCATGCAATCAAAGGGCGGGCACAAACATTTATAACGACTACCACATTAAAACATTTGAATGAGGTCAAAGTTGATGCGAAAATTTTTAAAATCCAAGAAGGAAGAGCAGAAGAACTATCCTAGGCGTCTAAAATATGAAATTCATGGACAAAATGATTCGATACGGAAGTCTTGCATATAAATGCATATAAAAAAACCAATCCCTTCTCGAGTTAAGGATTGGTTTTTTATTATGCTGCGATGACTTTACGTCCTTTTCTGCGACGAGCGGCTAATACGCGACGTCCATTTTTTGTTGACATGCGTTTACGAAAACCGTGAACTTTTTGACGCTTACGTTTGTTTGGTTGATACGTACGTTTCAAGAATAACACCTACCTTTATTAGAATTTTTGAAATGTCTTAATGATCGCTTTTTCTAAGTACTTAGACATACTAGGATATAATAATGGTGTGAAGAAGGTTTGTCAAGTAAATTTCCTTTTCTGTTAAAAAATGTTATAATCAGAGAAGTTATGTATAGAACTAAAGGAGGCAATATGGCGGAAGAAAGAAATTCCGAAGAATTGCGAGAACTTGCAAAAGAGTATGATGCGAGTCAGATTCAAGTCTTAGAAGGACTTGAAGCAGTACGGAAAAGACCAGGTATGTATATTGGTTCAACAAGCAAAGAAGGATTGCATCATTTGGTATGGGAAATTGTAGATAATTCAATCGATGAGGCACTTGCAGGCTTTGCATCAAAAATAGAAGTAAGCATTGAAGAAGACGATTCTATCACTGTTGTAGATGATGGGCGTGGAATCCCAATTGACATTCAAGAAAAAACAGGCAGACCTGCGGTTGAAACGGTCTTTACCGTTCTCCATGCCGGAGGGAAATTTGGAGGTGGAGGATACAAAGTTTCAGGTGGACTCCACGGTGTAGGTTCTTCTGTTGTAAATGCGCTTTCAACCGTATTGGATGTGACAGTTCACAAAGAAGGAAAAGCTTACTATCAGGAATATCATCAAGGACAGGTCGTAGAAGATTTAAAAATCATTGGAGATACGGATCGACATGGAACAACGGTTCATTTTATTCCGGATCCTGAAATCTTCACTGAAACGACTGTTTTCGAATTTGAAAAGCTAAAAACTAGAATTCGTGAGTTAGCATTTTTGAATCGTGGATTAAAGATTTCGATAGAAGATAAGAGAAGCGAAAAGAAACAAAAATCCGAATACCATTTTGAAGGTGGAATTGTTTCTTATGTTGAATATCTAAACAAGAAAAAAACAGCAATTTTTGATACGCCTATTTTCACTGAAGGAGAAATGGATAATATTTCTGTTGAAATTTCCATGCAATATACTTCAGGATATGAAACAACTGTCCTATCTTTTGCGAATAATATCAATACACATGAAGGTGGAACGCATGAAAATGGATTTCGAACAACCCTTACTCGAGTGATTAATGACTATGCCAGAAAGCAAAAACTCATTAAGGAAAACGAAGATAATTTGACTGGTGAGGATGTTCGTGAAGGTTTGACTGCAGTCATTTCTGTTAAGCATCCAGATCCACAATTTGAAGGTCAAACCAAAACAAAATTGGGGAATTCTGAGGTATCTGGAATAACAGGTCGGCTTTTCAGCGAAGCATTTAATAAATTTCTTTTAGAGAACCCAAAAGTTGGTAGAATTATCGTTGAAAAAGGGATTCAAGCTTCCAAAGCTCGTCTTGCAGCAAAACGAGCAAGAGAAATGACGAGACGGAAAAATCCTCTAGAATTAAGCAATCTACCAGGAAAACTTGCGGATTGTTCAAGTAACGATCCATTTCAAACTGAACTGTTTATCGTCGAAGGAGATTCTGCCGGAGGTTCAGCAAAATCTGGACGTAATCGTGAATTTCAAGCGATTTTACCCATACGAGGGAAAATTCTTAATGTAGAAAAAGCAACGATGGAGAAAATTCTTGGAAACGAAGAAATT
Source organism: Streptococcaceae bacterium (assembly GCA_031279745.1). Classification (GTDB taxonomy): domain Bacteria; phylum Bacillota; class Bacilli; order Lactobacillales; family Streptococcaceae; genus Pilibacter. Next base: position 888 of record JAITHN010000106.1, on the reverse strand, counting down.
CGTTCATTATTTACAGCGATGGGAACTGGTTTTGGAGCAGACTTTGATGTTTCAAAAGCTCGTTACCATAAACTCGTTATTATGACAGATGCGGACGTGGATGGAGCGCATATTCGAACATTATTGCTCACGCTCTGCTATCGTTATATGAGACCTTTAATCGAAGCAGGTTATGTATATTTTGCGATGCCACCTATTTATGGGGTGAAAGTTGGGAATGAGATTAAAGAGTATATCCAACCAGGCCCGGACCAAGAAAAAGAACTGAAGATTGCTTTAGAAAAGCATAGTGAAGGAAAAAGTAAGCCGATGATTCAGCGTTATAAAGGTCTTGGTGAAATGGATGACCACCAACTATGGGAGACTACGATGGATCCTGAGCGAAGAACCATTGCGCGTGTAAAACTTGAAGATGCAGAAGACGCAAATACTGTATTTGAAATGCTTATGGGTGATGATGTTGCTCCGCGGAAAGAATTTATCGAAGAGAATGCGCATTATGCCACTCTTGATTTATAAAATGGAAGATGTTCATTTTTTTTGAGTAGATGCGAGAAGGAGAATAACATGGATAAAAAACAGATTGTTTTGTTCTGTTCTGCAGGGATGAGTACGAGTTTACTCGTTCGTAAAATGGAAGAAGAAGCAAAAGAGCTTGGAGAAAATGTTGAGATAAAGGCATTCCCTGTCAGTGATATTTCTAGTCAAGGCGGAGATGCAGACATCATCTTGCTCGGCCCACAAATTCGATATATGGAAGAAAAGGTTGGAGAAGAGTTTCCAACTGCAAAAGTCCAAGTGATTGATATTCGTGACTATGGAATGTTGGATGGAAAATCAGTTTTCCACCATGCAATAGAAGATTAAGTAAAATCCCCACAAACTTAT
>JAITHN010000102.1 GCA_031279745.1 Streptococcaceae bacterium | reverse complement strand
CGAGAGTAGCTATTTCTTCTCCGAAAACTTCTGCCAAATCTTCAAGCGTTACAGGCGTGTCTTCTACCACATCATGTAAAAATCCAGTTGCAACTGTTGGCGCATCCATACTTAATTCTGCAAGAATCCCTGCGACTTGAATTGGGTGAATGATATAAGGTTCTCCACTGCTTCTCACTTGAGGGGCATGCATTTCTGTTGCATAGTCAAGTGCTTTTTGAACAAGTTTGACTTGTTCCTCATTCATATAGCGTTGAACCATTTTGATTACTTCAGGGCCAGTGAAATTTACTTCTTTTGCCATAGTCACCTCCATCTGATTACAAAAAAAGCCGGTTTCCCAGCATCTATGTTTATAGAATATCATAATTCTCGTTATAAGTTGTAATTACACTATGTGCACCTTGTGCAAGCAAGATTTCTCTTTGGAAATCTTCTATATTTTCTAACTGAATGCGAATCTCTAAAAATCTTGGACCATCCATTTTAAAAATATCAAGCGTATGCAATGCTTCATCAAAAGCCTCACATTGAAGAACGATTGAAGTCATCCCTATTTTTGACAAATTTCTCGCTAATGAAATTTTCTCGAGTTCTTTCAGTTTTCGAACAGGAAGAATAAAGCTTACTTTCCCTCGTCCATAGGCAATCGGGTTCATGATTTTTACATACTCTTGCATTTGTTGGAAATCTTTTAAGTAAGAGAAGGGGAGCGGCAATAAAATGTCTTCTACTCCTTCAAAGAAAAGTCTACCAATTTCAAATGCAACTTTCCCTTTTGTGGATTGACTAAGTGGATAGTCTGCAAGTGAGCCAATCTTTATGTTGTGTTTTTTTAATAACTGTTTCGACTGTCTAAAATAAGTTGGCAGTACATATAAAACATCCACATCTTTTAGAGACTGAATTACGTTTGCAAATTCAATCTCACTTAAATTGTTCTTATCAATGATTATTGAATTCACACGCGCCTCCTTACATCAATTCTCTTATCGTACTAATTGCGGATAAAGCATACATCGGTGCTGTCTCTGCCCTTAATATTCTTGGTCCCAATCCAACTCTTATGGCAAGAAATGCTTCCATTTCTTCCACTTCTGCTTCTGAAAATCCACCTTCAGGACCAAAAACAAGTAAAAGTTTCTCGTTTTCTTTCATGTCCTGGACAACAGAAAAAAACTTTGTCGTCTCGCCTATCTTTGCGCTTTCTTCATATGCTACTAATACTTTATCATAATTTTTAAAACTTTCACAAACTGAAGAAAAGTTACCAAAAAAATCAACAGTCGGAACATGTGTTCTATGACTTTGTTCACTCGCCTCCATTGCAATTTTTTCTAAACTTTCTTTTTTCTTCATCGCTTTCTTTTTATCCAATTTCACAACCGAACGACTACTTGGAAAAAAGGCAAATGAAGAAGCACCAAGTTCTGTTGACTTTTGCGTGATCCACTTGAGTTTATCTCCTTTTGGAAATGCCGAAGCAATGGTGACTTTAAGAGGAAGTTCCACATTCTTTTTAATCTCTTCAACAAGTTCGAATGTGATTCCTTCATCTGTTAACGATTGGATTCTAGATAGGAAAGTAATTGCTTCATTAAAAACGAGAACTACGTTTTCGTTCTCCTTAAATCGCATTACATTTCTCATATGGTGGATCATTTCATCATCGGTTGTAAAATAAACGCTACCAATTGGGCTATCAGTTTTTGTAAAATATCTTTGCATCATCCACCCCTCATACCATTGAGAAAATCATTGTCTTTACTAACAATCAATGTGTTCCACTCATTCATGTTTAAATGTGTTTCAACGACAAACTCATTTTTTAATAGTTCTTCCTCTAATAATGAGAGCTTTTCAGTAATAATTCCTGAGAGAACCATCTTTCCATCATCTTTTAATACATTTTTAGCATCTTCAATCATTAAGATTAGAACATCGGCTAATATATTTGCCAGTATTATATCCGCTTTTACTTCGACACCTTTTAGCAGATTGCCAACAGCAAGATGAATGTTTTCTGTATTTTCGTTTAATTCTATATTTTCTCTCGCTTGATTGACTGCTACTTCGTCCAAATCATAAGCAAAAATTTCCTTGGCACCGAGTAAATTTGCAGCAATCGATAAAACTCCACTTCCAGTTCCAACATCAACAACGGTTTCTCCCTTACGTGCAATGCTTTCCAATGCCTGCAAGGTCAACAGTGTAGTGGGGTGTGTTCCTGTACCAAAAGCCATTCCAGGATCTAGCTTGATCAATAATTCATCTTTCGATTCTTTTTCATATTCCATCCATTCTGGAACGACCGTCAAAAATCTTGTCAGACGTTTTGGAGAATAGTATTTTTTCCACGCTTCACTCCAACTCTCTTCTTCTATTGTGTTGACGAGAATTTCATTTTTTCCTATATCAATGCCAAACTCTTTAAGTTCTACAATTCTTCTTTCCAATTCTTCGACAACCTTTGCCACATCCGTCATTTCTGAAAAATAAGCAGTCACAACCGTATCATTCGTATTGTTTTTTAATTTTTCTCTGTCGATGATCTCACCAAATGGATCTATTTCATAGGATTCAATCGTCAAATCATCTTCAATTTGAACACCGTTTGCACCGAGTTCGACAAAAATATTACTCACCATTTCGAGTGATTCGTTTGAAACTACTGCTTTAATCTCTTTCCAGTCCATATCTTCTCCTAATACTTGGGCGCAGGAACGAATTCCTGATTTTCTACCAACTCATTATAATAAATTCTTCTCTCGTCAAAATACTCTTTTTCCCATGGAAGTGAAAAAATGATTTCTTCATCGCCAACAATATCAGCCGCCATCTTTTTTTCTTCATCTGTCATAGATTGAAAGGCACTGATAAAATCCGACTCACTCATTTCTTCTAAACTGTTTAATCTCTCAATCATCTCTAAATATTGATTGTAATATTCTCGTGCAACATTGATACTCTCACTCAAAGTATCCACAATACTTTTCAAAACAGATTTTGTCATCCCTTTTTTATCAATATAGGGATAATTAATGACTGCTTCATCATCTTCACTCCCTTTTGTTTCATTATATAAAATGATGTAATTAGAAAAAATCAAAACACCATCGTCAATATTTAATAATTTTTCTTCATTTTCGATTTCTATGCTATAGCTCAACATAATTTGATGTTTTTTAGACAGAAATTCAATACTAATCATCCCGTCTTCTAATTGTTCCTGTTCAAGTAGTTCTTCTAAATATTCATAAATCGTCTGAGTCATAATCTCCTCCATTTAAAAAAATTTTACACTTTTCTTCAATTTGTTTCACAAGTTTTCCATAGATTTAATTGCTTAATTTGATAAATCACAATTCATAAACAAAGTTTTCCACAATCCCACACCCTGTGAATCTTTTTTCCCAAAGTTGTGGAAAAGTGATTTTAGTTTTCGATATGTCGCTTCATTTTTTAAATTTCTTGTAAAAAAACCTGTGGAAAAGCGTGTAAATTTGTTTTCGCTGACTCTGTTTTTCGCACGCTTGTGGAAAACTCTTTCTTCATTGTGAAACATATTTTTCAATACCTTTAAATTCTGTGGAAAACTTTTGATACTCGTGATAAACTTATTTCCTAAAGTTAATCAGTCACGTTATGGGGTTGAAGTTTTTGAGGGGAACACAATGAAAGAAGAGAACATGAAGTTGCAAATAATCTGGGATAATTTTATAGAGTATATAAAAAGTCAGGATTTTAATTCAAAGTCTATTAATAATTTTTCTTC
>JAITHN010000087.1 GCA_031279745.1 Streptococcaceae bacterium | reverse complement strand
CGCCTTGAATCGGTCCACCAAGACCAACGATCACTTTCCGAAGCGCACGGTCATTTAAATCTACAACACGCTTCCAAATCACACGTCTAAGATCAATGTTTAACTCATTTCCTTGTTGGACGTGATTATCAAGCAAGGCTGAGAGGGCATTGTTTGCTGTCGTAATCGCGTGCATGTCGCCGGTAAAATGAAGGTTGATATCCTCCATCGGCAAGACTTGTGCATATCCTCCTCCCGTAGCGCCTCCTTTGATACCCATCACCGGTCCAAGGGAAGGTTCTCGTAGTGCAATCACCGTTTTTTCTCCAAGTTGATTGAATGCATCACCCAAACCAATCGTGACCGTTGACTTCCCTTCGCCTGCAGGTGTGGGGTTAATAGCGGTAACAAGGATTAATTTCCCATCCTTTTCATCCGCCAATTGATTGATTTTCTTCATGGATAATTTCGCTTTGTAATGCCCATACAATTCCAAATCATCAGGTGTGACTCCAAGTTTTGAAGCGATTTCTAAAACGGGTTTCATCTCTGCAAGTTGTGCAATTTCAATATCTGTTAAGACCATGTTTTTCTCCTTCACATTAATAAATTTATTATACCGATTCTCATTTGATTATGACAATACATCCGTATAAAAAAAGCGCAGATCCCCCAAATGTTCGGGAATCCGCTGCAATTAATCATTTTCTAGTAAAGTGAGACCCGTTTCCTGATAACTAATGTCTCCAATCTTTTCAACCGTAAACCCAGAGTCATCATAGCTTACAACAGTCACGCTTCCATTTAAAATCCCTCTAGGCCGAGGTCGATCTGGGTGAACTAAATTGCAAAAAGTTCCAATCGTCATTCCGTGAGAAACGACGAGTGCATTCCCTCCGCCATTTTGACGAACACGATGCGCCATATCTTCAAAACCAGAGTAAATCCGATTTTTCAAAACATCCCAAGGCTCCGCCCAGTTTGCCGTATCTACTTCCACAATCCCATTTGCCATATCCTCATAAGTGAGGTTTTCCATGTCTTTTCCAGCATATGCAGACGTTCGAGGAAGTACGCCTTCAAAGAGCATGCCATCAAATCCACCATCTAAGGAACCGAAACACCATTCACGAATACGTTTGTCACGTAGATATGGAATTTTTGGTTGATGTAATTCATCGAGTAAAATATCCATTGTCTGAATGGTTCTCCCTGAGTCACTTGAAAATGCAGCAACAAAGTCCATGTTCGCTTCATAAAACCCTCTGCCCGTCCCATGAATGCCTAGTTCTCCGGCAGGAGTCAGAGGGGTATCGCTCCATCCTTGCGCTCGTCCTATCGTGTTGAACATTGTTTTTCCATGTCGCACAATATATAATTTTGTCTTTGTCAAAACGCCCCTCCTATTCTGCAGCGTTTTGCTGGAAGCTAAGCTCAAGTCCTGGTTGATCCATCGCAATTTCTGTCACTTCAAACGTCAAGCGTTTTACCATGTCAAAAAGGGGGGCAACCAATTCTTCTACTTCGTCTTGTGCCACATCATTTTCTTCTGTAATAATACGGTCTTTCACAATGTTTAACTGACTGATTGCTCCTGTAATATAATATTCAGGGAAAACGAGACGAAACTCTAAGCGACTCAACATTGCAGTCGATCCATCTGGTTTTTCCTCGTATTCTTCAATCGGAGACAAACCTACATTGATTTCTGTTTCAAATTCTTCCGTGCTTTCAGGGTTTTTAAGGTCGAAGTGATACGCTTCAACAACTTCTTGTAATCTTTCTAATTCCATGTTTTCTCCATTCGCTTTTCTAAGCTTAATTTTTTGAGTTGTGGTTGTGTGGTGTGAGGAAATTCTTTGTCTTCTCACAATGAGGGTTTGCCGCTTTTGGATTAAATCTTTAAAATTTCATCCAATGCATGCACAGTGTAATCCGCCGGAATTTCCCCAAGAAATCCATCAATATCATATAGAATTGTCGACACTCCTGCATTTTTTCCTGCTAAAACATCGAGTAATCTATCACCAATCATCACTGTATCTTCTGCTTTCAATTGATGTTTCTCTAAAAGAAACAAGAGACTCTCAGGATGTGGTTTCCTCTGAAACCCTAAGTTTTCAGTTACAAAGTCTGTAAACAAAGGGAATAATCCATCTTCTTTTAAAAAGTCGATGGCGGATTGATCACGGTGGGTGAGCACAAAATGCCTCCCCCCATATGCCTTGATTGCCTCTAGCATCGCTTTTGTTTCCGGAAATGGGTTGGGAGGACGAAGTCTTCTAGCTTCTATCTCATGATAGCGGTCCATCAGTGCTTGTTGTCTCTCAACTCCTACATAGTGATGGGTTGCAAAACGCACACTTTCCTTCTTCATCAAACGATACACTTCACGCTTCTCTTTTACCACACCGAATTCCTGAAGTGCCAGTAAAAAAGCATCTGCCATCCCATCATAACTGTCGTAAAGGGTACCATCAAAATCCCATATATAATTTTGAAACCGCATCTTATCCTCTTCTCGATTTCGCATAATCTTGACGGACATTTCGTATAGACTGTTTGAAACTACTCAACATTCCATCATCACCATAAATTAACACATTTGATTTGTAGATTCTTGCTGAAAACTTCAGCATGAAGAGCAAACTGACCACCATAATTCCCATGGAAATCAAGATTTGTGGCATTGTTGCCACTTGAGTTGCAATTCGAAGCGGAAGGACAAATGTTGAAATAAAAGGAATAAAGCTTGCCACCTGCATGACCACGTGGTCAGGTTGGGTTTGGAAGGAAATGGTGAGTAAATATCCTGCAAGTCCTAACATTGCCATCGGCTGAGAAGCTTTTGGTACATCTTCTGTC
>JAITHN010000063.1 GCA_031279745.1 Streptococcaceae bacterium | reverse complement strand
ACAGTTTGAACGCACCCTCATCATCGTTGATGAAGGCGCAAGCGTTCACTATGTTGAAGGCTGTACGGCGCCAACCTATTCTTCAAATTCTCTTCATGCGGCAGTCGTTGAAATTTTCACATTGGAAGGTGCATATACACGGTATACCACCATTCAAAACTGGAGCGACAACGTCTACAACCTTGTAACCAAACGTGCGAAAGCAGAAAAAGATGCCACGGTAGAGTGGATTGATGGAAATCTAGGTGCCAAGACCACAATGAAATACCCTGCTGTAATCTTGAACGGATCAGGAGCACGAGGCACCAAGCTTTCCATCGCTGTAGCAGGAAAAGGTCAAGTCCAAGATACAGGGGCCAAGATGATTCATTTGGCAGAAAACACGTCAAGCTCAATCGTTTCAAAATCCATCGCCAAAGACGGTGGAGAAGTGAACTATCGAGGACAAGTAACCTTTGGCAAAGAATCCAAGAAGTCTGGAAGCCATATTGAATGCGATACGATTATCATGGATGATTTATCTAAATCAGACACCATTCCTTTTAATGAAATTCACAATTCTCAAGTTGCTTTAGAACATGAAGCAAAAGTTTCGAAAATTTCAGAAGAACAACTTTATTACTTGATGAGCCGAGGATTATCAGAAGGCGAAGCGACTGAAATGATCGTCATGGGATTTGTTGAACCTTTTACAAAAGAATTACCGATGGAATATGCTGTCGAACTGAACCGATTAATTTCGTATGAAATGGAAGGGTCAGTAGGGTAAGTTTTAACTATAGGCTATAAGCGTTGGTACAACAACGTTTATAGCCTTTTTGCTTTTTGAAAAAAAGTATTGACCTTGATATTGACCTTGAAAAATTAATTTTGAATGTACTCGGCAAATTTTTCCCTGTCTTTTTGATGGTTTTTCAGCACGTTATATCCATAGTGGTCGCCTTCTACTTGAGAAAAGACAGCGATGAAGGGTATATCAATTTGACACAAGATGGAACTATGGAACCAGTGGATAGATTAGTATCAAATTATTTGCTATATTTATAAAACAGTGTTTAATAATACTTAAGATATGTTTGAGGAGTGTACATGTATTTATATACTGAAAGGCTGGTTTTAAGACCATGGAATTATCAGATGCACAAACGCTTATAAATATGCAACAGATTCTAGAGTAGGACCTATCGACGGCTGGGATCCCCATACGAGTATAGATGACAGTAAAGAAATATAAAAAAAATACCTTATGAATGATTCCACTTTTGCAATCTGTCAAAGAAACAGTCTAGATACACCCATTGGTAGTATTGGGATTTTATTCAACAACCAAAGTAGAAATCATTCATTTATGGGAAATAACGATGCCGAAATAGGGTATTGGCTGGGAGTTCCTTTTTTGGGGAAAGGCATCATTCCAGAAGCTCTTTCAAGAATAGTTACTTATTGTTTTGAAGAATGTGATGTAGAAAATAGTTGGTGTGGCTATTTCGAAGGAAATAGCCAGTCTTTAAGAGTTCAAAATAAACTGAATTTTGAATATGTTATTAGCGAACCATCTAAAATATATTCCATCTTTAGGAGAATACAGAGAAATACATTTTTCTCGAATTTCGAAAAAAAACTGGAAAAATGAAAAAAACCATTAAAATCGATTGCGAAATATTGTATAATTAGAATTTACAAATAAGTGTATTTATTTTACGTATAGCGTTTATACAAATCTTAATGAATAGTCAAGCAGAGGAATCATGGGTTGGAGGAAATATGAAGCTTAGAAATCTTGAAGAAACAGCTCTATTTGCTAGAAAATTAGGGAATGAGTTAGAAGCTGGAGATGTCATTCTTTTGGTGGGAGATTTGGGAGCAGGAAAGACCACGCTAACCAAAGGCATCGCCAAAGCACTCGGTATCGAAGACATGATAAAATCTCCAACATACACCATCGTTCGGGAATATCTTGACGGGCGAATTCCTCTTTATCACATGGATGTGTACCGGGTTACAGAAGGAATAGAAGAGCTAGGACTGGAAGAATATTTTGAAGGGGACGGTATTTCCGTCGTGGAATGGGGCAACTTGCTTGATGTTGAAACACCAGAGAATTATTTGCAAATCACACTGAAACGAACGGAAGTAGAAGAAGAAAGAGAACTTACACTTCTTCCAGTGGGATCTCGTTTCACTCAACTTGTAGAGAAATTGGAGAAATGAATGGAAATCGATATTCGTGAAGCAGTACCAGAAGATGCAGCCAATTTACTAGAGGCGTTGGACATAATTAGAAAAGAGTCAGATTTTTTGACGATGGACGAAACAGATACAGAGATTTCTGAACAATGGCAGGCAGCTCATTTGGCAAATCTCTACGAATCATCAAACAATGTTCTCCTCCTCGCATTGGACGGAGAAAAAATTGTCGGAACAGCCAGCATTCATGCTGACCAGCATAGGCGAATATCGCATATAGGGGATATCGGCATTTCCATTTTAAAAGCGTATCAGGGCGTGGGGATAGGAAGAGTACTGTTCAGCGAACTCGTTCAATGGGCAAAGGAAAGCGGTCGAATTTTTCGCTTGCAGCTGACCGTTCAAAAACGAAATACCAAAGCCATCCAACTTTATAAGCAAAATGGGTTTACAGTTGAAGCAGAGATGGAGCGAGGCGCAATAGATGCAGATGGCAATTTCTTGACTGTCTACATGATGAGCAAAATGATTGATTAGCCTGAATTTTGATGAATAGTTAGTAAAACATAGTTGGTGCGGGCCTCCTCCAGATTGTCGCACATGCTATAAGCTTGATGAATAGTTACAGAAACATAGCTGGAGCGTATCCTCCACCAGATTGTCGCATGCGCTATAAGCGTGATGAATAGTTACAGAAACATAGCTGGAGCGTATCCGCATCCGCATCCGATTGTCGCATGCGCTATAAGCGTGATGAATAATTACAGAAACATAGCTGGAGCGTATCCTCCTCCAGATTGTCGCACACGCTATAAGCTTGATGAATAGTTACAGAAACATAGCTGGAGCGTATCCTCCACCAGATTGTTGTACACGCTATAAGCTTGATGAATAGTTACAGAAACGGAGTACATGCGTGCCCCGTTTTTTTGTTTTGATGGATGAACGGAGTTCAATATATCCTATACGAAGTTCCAAAACCGTTGCCCCCCCATTTTGCTCCTTAAACTCCACGGCATTTCTTTGCATTGTCGCATTTTTTACACTTATGCCACTTACTTCGTGCAGAACAAGTAAATAATGCGACATCCGTGGCAAAAGTTACACATCTTTCACTGTATCTGTGGTGACCTTGTAAAAAATGCTGCTCATGCGACGATGTAGC
>JAITHN010000011.1 GCA_031279745.1 Streptococcaceae bacterium | reverse complement strand
GAATTTGACGAATACGTAAGTTTCAGTTACACCCTTACAAACAATGGGTATCTCGTGATCTTAACAGGACAATCTCTAATTTTATACGATGTCAACAGCCAAAAAACTCTAGATATTTTAGCTTTAGACAAATCTGAAATTGATAACGGCCTCCATATTGCTCAATGAAGCCTCACTGCAAATTAAATGCAGAGGACAATTTATAATGAAGTACACCGTTATTATCACTTTTCGGAAGCGTCTTTTATCGGAGCGTCTTTTATCGGAGCGTCTTTTCTCGGAGCGTCTTTTCTCAAAGTGTCAAAATCAATTTAAGGCCAAACCACCGATACAACCTAAGCTATTCACTTGCGGTTGAAGTGTACATTTGGTAACGTAAGGGAAAGTTTTGAATTAGATGATGGAGGGAAGTATCTTGAAGATGAATGTTGAAAGTTTTAATTTGGACCATCGAAACGTCGTGGCGCCTTATGTGCGTGTAGCGGATAAAAAAATTGGAACAAGTGACACAATTATTAAATATGACGTACGCTTAAAGCAACCAAATAAAGAACATATGGATATGGCTGCACTTCACTCGCTTGAACATTTGACTGCGGAGTTAATTCGTAATCATGCGGACTATATCATTGACTGGTCACCGATGGGTTGCCAGACCGGTTTTTATTTAACGGTTTTGAATCATGATAACTATGATGAAATTTTGGATGTGCTCGAAAAAACGATGCAAGATGTCCTTCAAGCAACAGAAGTTCCTGCAAGCAATGAAATCCAATGTGGTTGGGCAAAAAATCATACGCTTGTTGGTGCTCAAGCGCTTGCACGTGAATTTCTGAGCGAGCGTGAAAATTGGGACAAGATTTTCGCATAATCTTTTTTTACAAAAGTTAAGGTATAACCGAACAACGTCGAGATCAATTGTCGTTGTTTGGTTTTTTTGCTTCCTTTTGCTCAAAGTTTGGACCGGATGATCCGCGCTATGGATTACTTTTCTTAATTAATCCATTCTTATTCGCTTTATTCCATTCCCAACATGAATGGATACGTTTTCAGGCTAAAAAGAACGGATGTTTGATATACTTGAAAGAGAAGAAAAGGGGGAGTTGTATGCTAAAAATTGTTTCGACAACGTTTCGTGATGCCCATCAAAGTTTGGCTGCGACACGTATGACAACCGAACAGATGAAGCAAGTCGCAAAAGAAGAATTCTCAGCTGGATTCTTTGCTTCTGAAATGTGGGGCGGGGCAACATTTGACGTAATGATGCGCTTTTTGAACGAAAATCCGTGGACGAGAATCGATGAGTTAAAAGCCATTCGAGATGAAGTTTTTGAAGAGACAGGTCATTATACAAATTTGCAGATGTTGTTGCGTGCATCCAATTTACTCGGATATAAAGCATATCCAGATGATGTGATGAATTTATTTATCAAACGCATGGCAGATCATGGAATGGACATCGTTCGCATTTTTGATGCCATGAACAACCCGACAACGCTTGAGGTTCCGATTAAATTGACTAAAAAATATGGCATGCATGCTCAAGGGTGTATCGTTTATGCGGAATCTCCTCTGCATAATGAGCAATATTTCCTTGATTTGGCAGAAAATTTGATTGAATATGGTGTCGATAGTCTTTGTATCAAAGACATGGCAGGAATTGGAAAAGCAGAAGACATCAAGAATCTCATTCTTGCATTGAAATCGAAGTTTACCGTGCCAATCGATTTGCACATGCATGACGGTTGTGGGACAGCTGATGATGCATATTTCAAAGCCGTAACCGAGGCAGGAGTGGATATTATTGATTTGGCGATATCTCCACTTTCCGGTGGATCAAGTCAGCCTGCTGTTGAATCTACCATGGCAACCCTCAAAACATCTGGAATTGATTTAGGTTTAGACAAGCAAAGAATCAATGTAGTAGCAGATTGGGCAAGGCGGCTCAGGGAAGAGTGGATTGCAGATTTCTACGAATCCATTTATGAAACAGGGAAATATGCACCAAGCGGAGCAAATGCAAGTAACGAAGGTGTTTTAGATGAAGATGGGAAAGCAGCAGCAGGTTTGATTGACCCCTCTGTTCTGACTCCTGACCCTAGGACGCTTGATTCTGCAATCCCAGGAGGAATGCTCTCAAACTATAAGGCGCAGTTGCGTATACAAGGAAAAGAGGAATTATTCGACCTTTTACTTCCAGAAATTCAGCAAGTTCGAAAAGACTTCTCCTACGTAGCAGCAGTTACCCCGACAAGTCAGTATCTTGGAAGCACGGCGTTTATGAACGTATTGTCAGCAGGTTACCGTGATGCAGAGGGAAACTTTAAAGTGGATGATAAGAAGCGCTACCATATGCTTTCTAGCGAAGTGAAGGACTTCTTAAAAGGGTATATTGGCGAACATTTGGAGCCGATTCCAGATGATGTTTTGGAAAGGGCAGGTATTGACAAATCAGAGTGCATTCACGTTCGTCCAGGCGAAATTTTACCGGATGAATTGCCCAAGCTCATGCGGGAATTGAATGAAAACAAGGTGATGTGGGGTGTGGATGAGCTACTCATGTACGCGATGTTCCCACCTGTTGCGATGAGTTATTTTAAACGACACAACCTTATGCCAGTGGAAGATGAGTTGAAAAATAAGGGTATTCATGCTGCTGTTACAACAGCTCCTTCAAGCGTTGGGGCGGCAGAAGGATTTGACCAGTTTGAAATAGAGGAAGATATTTTTGAATTGGATTTTGTTTAAAACTTCTTGAGTTAGTGTTGAACGGATGCTGCATCTAGTTAGTTGGTGTAGCATTTTTTTGCAGCATTTTTTTCCAGCATTTTTTACAGCATTTTATGCAGCATTTTTTGCACATTCATCATGAATCTAGTGCATGAGTTGTAAAAAATGCCGCAATTCAAAACTAAACTCAGCATTTTTTACCAGGTTGTCACCTCCTTTGTGTCAGGTGTGTAAAAAATGCGACAGATGTTGCATTTTTTACAAGTACGCCACAAAATTTGTGGGAGGGAGGTAAGTTATGCTGCATCAAATTGATTAATGCAGCATTTTTTGCACATTCATCACGAATCTAGTGCATGAGTTGTAAAAAATGCGACAGCCCTTTGTTGAAAAATGTGACAGCCATTGTTGTAAAATACGGCATCCTCATATAAAAAAGGGGAGGGCTTTGACCGTAAATTCTGGTTCATGTGAAAGTAGTTTTTCTTGACTTTTCAACACGAAAGCGGTATTTTTGTAATACTGTTCGTGTTGAAAAAGAATGAAACTTATCAGAATTGGTTCAGAGATTTCGGGAGGGTGTGATCCGAAAACAATGGATAAGTGAATGGAACTTTGGAGCGGAAATGAAGTGCTAAGGAAACTTAGAATTAGGGTGGAACCGCGTATTGTAAAGTGCGTCCCTATGTCAGTATGTGGCATAGTGGCGCGCTTTTTTTGGTCATTATAAATAGGAGATGATCTTAGCATGTAGCAATCGAAACCTGCACTAAGACAAGCGTATCAAACCAGCACAAAGCGTATCAAAGCTGCAATAAGCAAATCCGGCAAGCATATCAGGCTTCCTACAAGTATGTAGCTCACAAACACGCTAACCGCAGAATAGCACCAAACAACATTTTTCAGAGTTATGCGAAGAACCGTTTGTACTAACACGCTACCGCTTGCTAGCACGATACGCAAACGCTGCACGAAAAAATGCAACACGCTAGCCGAAGGCTAGCACCAATCCTCACGATGCGGGGGTCTAGGGAATATCAAGAACCGTTTGTACAAACACGCTAACCGCAGACTAGCACCAAACGACATTTTTCAGAGTTATGCGAAGAACCGTTTGTACTAACACGCTAACCGCTTGCTAGCACGATACGCACACGCTGCACGAAAAAATGAAACACGCTAGCCGAAGGCTAGCACCAATCCTCACGATGCGGGGCTCTAGGGAATATCAAGAACCGTTTGTACCAACACACTAACCGGAGGCTAGCACGATACGCACACGCTACACAAAAAAATGCGGCACCATACCTGTTACAGCAAAAATAAGAATGTTAAAGGAGAAGATGATGGGAAAAGGAATGACTGTACAAGAGATGATTTTAACGCTACAAACTTTTTGGAGCGAACAAGGATGTTTGGTGATGAATGCCTATGACACTGAAAAAGGGGCGGGGACAATGAGTCCGTATACGTTCTTGCGTGCAATTGGTCCTGAGCCGTGGAATGCTTGTTATGTAGAACCAAGTCGTCGTCCAGCAGATGGGCGTTATGGGGAAAATCCAAACCGCCTCTATCAACATCATCAATTTCAAGTGGTAATGAAGCCATCGCCTGACAATATACAAGAATTGTACTTGGAGTCCTTAAAGCTTTTAGGGATCGATCCCCAAGAACACGATATTCGCTTTGTTGAGGACAACTGGGAAAATCCTTCGATGGGTTGTGCGGGCCTTGGTTGGGAAGTTTGGCTAGACGGGATGGAAATCACTCAATTCACGTACTTCCAACAAGTTGGTGGGCTACAGGTCAAACCTGTTACGAGTGAGGTAACTTACGGTTTGGAGCGCTTAGCAAGTTATATTCAAGAAGTGGATTCTGTTTATGATTTGGAATGGAGTCGTGGGGTTAAGTATGGAGAAATTTTCCGCCAGCCCGAGTTTGAACATTCAAAATACTCGTTTGAAATCAGCAATCAGGAAATGTTGCTTGAAAACTTCAATAAATTTGAAGCAGAAGCCAAAATTTGTATTTCTGAAAATCTTGTTCATCCAGCCTATGATTACATTTTAAAATGTTCTCATACATTTAATTTGCTTGATGCTAGGGGAGCAGTATCCGTTACGGAACGCGCCGGATACCTCCATCGCATTCGGAATATGGCTAAATCTGTTGCGAAAATTTTTGTTGCTGAACGCGAGAAATTGGGCTATCCACTACTTGATGATGCCGGCCGTGAAAAAATCGGTTTTGTAC
>JAITHN010000187.1 GCA_031279745.1 Streptococcaceae bacterium | reverse complement strand
CATCATCATTGATGAGAGCCATCACGTAAAAGGTTCGACCTATCAATCCATTCTTCAACATTTTGAACCAAAATGGTTGATGGGCATGACAGCGACCCCTGAGCGAAGTGATGACTATGATGTCTTTGAACTGTTTGATCACAACATTGTTTATGAAATTCGGCTACAAGATGCAATGGATGCGGATCTTTTGGTTCCTTTTAACTATTTTGGCGTGACAGAAATTGATGAGGTCCAGGTAAAAGCAGATATTTCCATACTCACCTCTGATATTCGATTACAGCATTTAGTGAATAGAATTCACTATTATTGTCCTAGCCATGAAACGCCTAAAGGAATTGTGTTCACTTCCTCCGTAGAGGAGGCAAAGGTGCTCGCAGAGAAGTTTTCTCAAATGGGGGAACCGTCTGCATTTCTTTGGGCACAGTCCAATGAATTTGAACGAGAATTACGTATTCGAGATTTAGAAGATGGAAAACTTCATTATCTCTTTGTTCGAGATTTGTTTAATGAGGGAATAGATATTCCAAGCGTCAATCGGGTTATCATGCTTAGACAAACCGAAAGTTCGATTGTGTTTATTCAACAATTAGGGCGAGGACTTAGGAAATTTCCAGGAAAAGAAGCTACAACGGTGCTCGATTTTATTGGGAATTACGGGAACAATTATATGATTCCTATTGCATTAACTGGGGACCATTCTTTGGACAAACGTCACTATCTGAAAAATTTAACGACAAGTACGATGAAAGTAAATATTGCGTTAGAAGAAATTCCAAAAGAGAGAATCATTCGTTCGATTCAATCCGCCCAGCTCAATAGTGCAAAAATTTTCAGGGAGAGCTTTCAATATTTACGTGCAAAGTTTGGACGAATTCCAAAACTTTTCGAATTTATGGACGAGCATCAAGTAGATCCTTGGCGACTTGCACTTTACAAAAAAGATTATTCTTCCTTTTTGGAATGGATGGGTGAAGAGGTGGCAGAGTTTACTGTATACGAGAAAAAAGTACTGCATTTCCTAAGTAAACAGATTTTAAAAGGGGTTAGAAAATATGAAATCGAACTTTTAGAAAGACTTATCGAAGGTCAGGAAATTAGGTGTGATGGAGAAAATGTAGTACAACAACACTCGATTCGTGTGCTTAGCCTAGATTTTTTTACAGAACAAGATAGAGTCTCTTATGGAGAACTGCCACTTGTTTTGGTTGAAAGGGAGAGGATTTGTCTGTCTAAGGAATTTCAACAGTCATTAGAAAATGAAGCTTTTCTGGCACAAGTCGAGGATATTCTTTTGACAGCAAAACGCAGAAATGAGCAGTATGGGAAAAGTGATCAATTGGTTGTTGGAAGCGCTTATTCCTATACAGATGTTTGTCGATTGTTAAATTGGAAGAAGGATGAGCGTGCGACCATTGGTGGATATCGCACGAGAAAGAAAGTGACACCAATTTTTGTCAATCTTGATAAGGAGGAAGACGCGATCCAATACTCGGATAAGTTTTTGAGCAAGAAAAAATTCTCTTGGCATTCAAGAAAGCGGCGGAGTGTTCATTCTGAAGAAATTCAAAAAATCTTAGATAAAGAAAATGTCAATCATCTATTTGTTCGAAAATGGGATGAAGAGAAAGGCGTTGATTTCATTTATTTAGGAAAAGCAAATGTATTGGACTACAAAAATGAAACATTAGAAGATGCACCCATAGTCAACCTGGAATTTGTTTTAGAAACTGAAGTAGAAGAAAATTTATATAAATATTTAAAGGCATAAGCACCCAAAAAGCGTTGAGCGGAAGCTCAACGCTTTTTTTGGTTTGAATTTTAGAAAGATTTTACCTACTTTTTTCGGTCTTGCACCCCTATCGTCAACCGCACCTTCGATCACAATGCGCGAGAAAACGCAATAGAACTAAACATTCTATTGTACCACCAAGGGACTTGGTGGTACAAACACTAACCAGGAAATTTATTTTGTAAAGGAACCTGGTCCAATTAGAAAGAGTAGATCTATTATGAAACCTTTAAAAGTTATAGAGACTTTTGCAGGAATTGGTGCGCAGAAAGAAGCGTTGAATCGAGCAAATATTGAACACGAAATTGTCCATACGGTGGAGTGGGACATCCATGCGATTATGGGGTATGCGGTTATGCATCATCATTCCCTAAAACCGTCTCGATTATCTAAAGAGAAAATTATCGAAAAGTTGTCCCAAGTAACGCTTTCTTCAGATGGGAAAACGCCTTTAAGTACTACGGGATTGAAGTCAATCTCGGAAGAAAAGTTGCAACTTCTGTATGCAAGTATACAAAAAAATAAAAATCTTTGTGACATCACAAAAATAAGAGGAGATCAGATTCCAAACGATACAGACCTACTAACGTATTCTTTTCCATGCCAAGATTTATCCAATGCGAGAGCTTTTCATTATCAAGACAATGAAGGGATTTCGAAAGGCGCAAATACAAGGAGTGGATTGCTCTGGGAGATTGAGCGGATTTTACGGGAAAAGTTTAGTATAGGAGCAGATTTACCTACTTTTCTTCTTATGGAAAATGTGAATGCCATTAATTCTCCAAAGCATAATGCAAATTTCTTACAGTGGCAGAAAGAATTGGAAGAAATGGGTTATGTAAATAAAGTTTATAGAGGTTTAGTGGCAACTGATTTTGGCGTTCCACAGCAAAGAAGTAGAACGTTCATGTTGAGTGTAAGGACGGATAGCATCAATGAAATAGAAATGAGTAGTTTGGTTTTTCATAAGCCTTACGATTTGTCAAAGTATTTAAGGTTGGAAAAATATCCTGATGAGGAAATTGCAGTTACGCCGAACATGACACCTAGCAGAAAAAAGATCTTGGAGAACAACAAACATCTTGCAGAAAATGGAAAAGTCATTGCTGAGTTTGCGAATACCATTTCCACAAAACAGGATCGAAATCCAAATGCAGGGGTGATTCTTCAAAAAAATGGGGATATGCGTTATCTCACGAATAGAGAAGCATTTTTGTTAATGGGGTTTCCTGAAAAGAAATTTAACAAATTAAAACGTTTGAATCATAAACACATTTATTTTAGCGAAAGTGCATTAATCAAGATGGCAGGGAATTCCATAGTTGTGGATGTTTTGGTGGAGATTTTCAAAGAAATTGAAAGGATAAAGCTTGTCTTACTTGAGAAGACTCATACAAGCGAAGAAGTTGAGTTGTTGCAACGATTGAGAGGAATGAAGGAATAAGATGGAAAAAATTCAATTAATTCCAGATGCATCTACTTTGATCGAAAGTCAAAGATCTATTGGTTATTCTTTTGAGACTGCTCTAGCAGATATTCTCGATAATTCTATTTCAGCAGATGGAACCCACATTGAGATTCAGTTTCAAAACCAATCTGAGGCAGGAGTTGCCTTTGTTTCGATAATGGACAATGGAAGGGGAATGCGAAAAGAAGAACTCACACAAGCCCTGCGCTATGGTTCAAAAAAAATCTCACAAGAAAGAGCGATAAATGATTTAGGACGTTTTGGTTTAGGATTGAAAATGGCGTCCTTTTCACAATGTAGAAAATTAACCGTTTGTTCAAAACAAGAAGATCAGTTGGTTGCGTTTTATTGGGATTTAGATGTGGTTGAACAATTGAATGATTGGGTAATTATACAATTAAATGAAGAAGAAATAGAAAAAATTCCCCAGATAAACGCGCTCAAAGAAACGAATTCAGGAACGATCGTTTTGTGGGAAAAATTCGATAAATTTGATAAATCTAAGGCGTTTGAATTGATGTTTGATGAGTGTCTGAATGAAGCAACGAATCATGTAGCTCTTGTTTTCCATAAATATATCGAAGAAGGAACGATCGAAATTTCCTTTAACGGACGAGAGGTTGCTCCTGTCAATCCTTATTTTATTAAAAATATAAAAACGCAGCCAAGACCGAGTAATCCAATTCGCATAGGGAAAAATCAAATTGAAGTGAAACCCTATATCATTCCTTACCAGAAATACCTCAGTCAAGAAGAGAGAAAAATCATGCAAACCTATCCAACTTTACAACAAGGTTTGTATATTTATCGGAACAAGCGCTTGATTTCTTGGGGAAAGTGGTTTCGGTTATTTAAGAGCAATGAACTTGCGAATTTAGCAAAGATATCGATTGAAATCCCCAATAATATGGATGATTTATGGGAAGTAGATGTTAAGAAGTCCACGATCCGTATTCCTTTATCCGTAAGAGATGAACTGAAGAAGTTTATAAAAAAAGCGGTTGGTGAAAGTAAACGTGTCTATAAGAAAAGTGGACGTGCTCGAAATCCAAAAGAATTAGCTCATGTGTTTAATAAGCACGAGAGCGTTGAAGGGGAAGTGAGCTATTTTTTGAATACGGAACTTCCAGTTTATCAAGCATTGGTTGAAACATTCGATGACGCACAAAGTCAAATGTTTGATTCGTTACTCAAGCAGATTCAGAGTAACATCCCTTGGGAGGCGATGCGCTATGATTTGGCAAATGGAAAGACAATTGAACGCCAACTCCCCAAAGAAGAAGAAGTTTATGAGGAGGTCTCCTTATTGCTTTCATTACAAACTGGAAAGGCAAGTAAGCGTCATTTGCTTAACACGCTATTCAAGATTGAAAATTATCAAGGTTATGAAAACATTCTGGAAAGAATTAGAGGTGAAATAGATGATTGATGGGGGGGAAATAGACAAGGTTTATAAAATTGCATTGGCCGCAGTGCAAAGTAACGACCATACTAGCAGAAAAACGATAGAACAAGTATTGCAAGAATATAATAAAATATTTCAGTTGGATGAAATACATTTTTTAGAATTACAAAAACGGATTGAATCTGAAGTTGATATTCATATGAATACGCAGGATGTTCTTCTTGTCAGTGAAGAAAATCGGAATTGGTTTATTGATACACGTGTAGAAAGAGGAAGTAGACGCTCAGATGCTTATGAAGAGTATTTAAAAAAAGAGCTTTCTAACAGTGTGGTTTCAAGCATTTCTTCGAGTATGGATAAAGCAATGAATGCCATTGGAGATCCGGTAGAAAAGACGAGGTTTACCAAAAAAGGGTTGATCATAGGTGATGTGCAAAGCGGGAAGACAGGAAACTTCATTGCATTAATGAATAAGGCGATGGATGCTGGATACAATATGATCATTGTGACAACAGGAACGATTGAGAAACTTCGACAGCAAACCCAAAGTCGTATCGAGGCGGGGGTTCAAACTGAAGTTCGCCATGATCAACAGACTTTTTTTGTTACAAGCATGGATAAAGGGTTTAAAAAGGGAACAAACAACCTCATGTCACTCGGAGAAACGCCGATTATTGCAGTGATTAAGAAAAATATTACGGAATTAAAAGCACTCAAACAATGGTTGGATCAGAATAGCAAAACAGAAACCATTGAAGCTTCATTACTGTTTATAGATGATGAAGCCGACAATGCTTCTGTCAATACGAAAAAAAGTGGGGATAGTCCAACAGCGATCAATGATGGAATCCGTACAATACTAGATACCTTTCAAAAAAGTAGTTACGTAGGATTTACAGGGACACCCTATGCGAATGTGTTTATTGATCCGGAGGAAGAGCGCGATTTGTTTCCAAAAGACTTTATTCAAGTCTTACCCACATCAAGTGAATACATGGGGCCGGGGAACATTTTTCCTGAAGAAGGAAACTATCACGATATATTATTTGAAAATGATGATTGTGAAAAGTATATCCCGATGACTATACCTTTGGATTTGAGAAAGACTTTCGTTGTTGAAGAAATACCGGAGTCTTTAAAAGAGGCGATTCAAGTGTTCTTCTTGCAGTGCGCCATTCGTGATGCTCGTGGTCAAAAAGGCAAGCATTATTCCATGTTGGTCAATGTGAGCTTTCTCAATCATGTTCAATTGCAAGTGAAAGAAAAAATTGAAGAGTATTTGATGGAATTAAAGCGCTGGATCAAACTTTATTCTTTACAAGAAACGTATGAAAAGACGATTGATCTGAGAAGGTTGTTTGAAAAGCACTTTTCAACAATACCCGAAACGTTTGAAAGTATTCAGCCCACTTTATATGCATCAGTAGATTCGATTTTGACAGATGTGATCAATTCTAAAAACAATTCTTTTCGATATGAAGATTATACCAATGGCGCAAGGATCATTGCTGTTGGTGGATTTTCCTTAAGTCGTGGGCTGACTCTAGAAGGTTTGTCCTGTAGTTATTTGTATAGAAACACCTTAATGTATGACACCTTGATGCAAATGGGAAGATGGTTTGGCTATCGTCCGCGGTATGATGATTTAATCAAACTTTATATGAGTAGAAGTTCTATGGATTGGTATTATCAAGTTTATGAAGCAACTGAAGATTTGAAAAACCAAGTCCAGAAGATGGCAAATGCTGGAAAGACGCCAAGTGATTTTGGCTTTTATGTGAAAGAAGCGGAAAATAAAGACGAGGCGATGCTGTTAATTACGGCAAGAAATAAAATGCGTACGGCAGAAGGCGCGATCATCCCGGTTAGAATTTCTGGTGAAATTAAAGAAACTCCGCACTTTGAATTGGCTAGCGTTCAGAAGAACAAGACAGTCGTAGAAAATTGGGTGAGTGGTTTTGTCTCTCATTTCGAAAATGATGAATTCTTATGGAAAAATGCTCCAGTAGATGCGGTGGAAAAAATTTTCTCTAGTTATGAATTTGGAAGATTTAATAAACTAAACGAGAACGTCTGGGCAGTCATTCGAAATTCGTTTAAAGCTTTTGATGTCAAAATCATAACAAAGAAAGATGACCGTGAGATAAAAGTTGCCACTTTAAATCTCCACCCAAGAACACGTGCATTCACTTATCATGCGATGAATGAAGTGATCCGTCTTGGAAATTCTCGCTTAGGCTCTCCAGCTGATGGGGTGATTGGTTTGAGCAATGAACAGAAAGACAAAGTAAAAGCAAATTCGGAATTTTTTAAAACTGCAAATTCCTATTTTAAGAATTTTACAGTAAAAGAAAGAAATCCGTTGGTTTTGCTTTATCCTATTTATCTCAATGAACCAAAAGATGAAATGGATGTGCAAGTTTATAAAGAGTACAAAGACAAGGTGATTTGGGGAATAGCACTTGGTGTGCCGGCAGAAGAAATGGGCGAAAACTCGATTACGTATCGGACGAAAATGAACAAGATTTATCAACAACAGCTCATTGATCAAGCAAGTTGGGACAAATTCGTTTCAGAAGACGAGCAGGAGGAAGAAGAATTTGATAACGAATAATACGTTTAGATTAATTCCTGAAATTCGCATAAATGAGGTCTATCGTGGAATTGATTATCAAGGACGTCATGCTTTGATTTTGAAGTTTGAAGAGATAGAACCAAAACTCGATTTTCAAACAGCGTTGATCAGAAGTACATTAGCAAAGGATGGTGAGGGAAGTCGTCTATCACTGACTTTAGAATCAGAAGATGAGCCAGCTATTGAAATCTTTGAGATATTTGTTGATGATTTAACGAATGCATTGAAGCGGAGCCAAAGTGAAGAAGAACTCATAGAAAAGCTTGGAAAACGCTTTATATATTGGACAGCGTTATTTGCCAAAAAAAGAGCAATGAATCAAAATGCGAAATGGGTTCAAGGGGTTTGGGGTGAGTTATATTTTCTTCATACGGTTTTAAGCGAAAAAATCGGCAAAGAAAACGCAGTAAAAAGTTGGATTGGTCCTCAACGTGGCAATCAAGATTTCCATACGGAGAATCGAATTTTTGAAGTAAAGACGAAATCTTTGAATAAGCCAACGGTCAAAATTAGTAATGAAAATCAACTTTCTCAGGGTATGTACTTGGCAGTCCTTCATGTGAATCGAAGTAGTGAGGTTTCAGAAGAAGCCCAAACTTTATATGAATTGATCCAAAGGATCGCTCAGGAAATAAGAGAGGAACCCCTCCTTAGAAAATTTCAACAGGATTTACTTGAGCTGGGATTATTTCCATTTGAAAACGCGAAAGAATATGACAGTATTGCATTTATTTGTAAAAGGATTGATTATTTCCGAACAGATGCAGAGTTTCCATTTATTGATGCTGCAAATATTCCTGCTGCTGTCCCGCAGTATCAATACTTATTAAACCTAGCAGATGTTGAAAAATTTAAGAAGGAAGAAACATGGGTATTTTCAGTTGATGGCGAGGTTGGAAAAGGAAAACTTCCTGAGGAATTTCACCAAGAAATTCCAATGGAAAATCAAAATATAGAAAATTGGGATGATTTTTAATGGAAAATACGAACAACGATGGTTCTATAAAACAATATCATCAATCCTTGATTGATGATATTGAGAACGATAGCAAAATAAATGACAACTCTTTAAAAGAAGAGTTTTTTCGTTATGCAACAGAAAGGCTTCAATCCGCAAATGAAATTATTGGAGAAGCCAATTATTTGTATTACGAGCAAGAATTTCCTTTTGGAGAGGTGAGGATTGACGGGGTTGCATTTGATGAAGCTGACGCCGTTTTAACCTTGTTTGTCATGCCCAAAGAACTCAACTTAATCGAAGTAGAGAGTATAAGCGAAGAAAGTGCGAAAAATCTTTGGTTGGCAGCAGAACGTTTTTTTGAATTTGCTCAGATGATTTATGCAGAAGAAGAACAAAGTAACGAAGCAGTTGAGCTTGCTGAAAATATAATGAACCCTGAAAAGAACACCTCTACTCTTCATGGATTGCAACACATTCGAGTGGTCATACTCACTGAGAAAATGCGAGATTCTGAAGTGCGTCTTCCAGAGAATAAAACTATTCGAGGGTTAAAAGTAACCTATCACTTCTACGATCTCTCTTATCTCTATCGACTTAGCCAAGAAAAAAGTGGAAGAAATGATTTCGTAATTCCTTTCAACGACGGAATAATGGGATTGGAAGCGTTCAACGGGGAAGATTATACAAGTTATCTGTGCTCGATAAACGGTTTAACTTTAGCGAAGCTCTATGATGAACATGGAAGTCGATTAATCGAGGACAATATCCGCTCCTTCTTGCAAACACGAGGGAAAGTGAATAAAGGAATTCGGGAAACAATAAAAAATCAACCGGAGCACTTCTTTGCCTTTAATAATGGATTGACTGCCACTTGTTCTTCATTGGATTTTGCGGAGGGTAGAATTCAATCTATTACGAATTTACAAATCGTTAATGGGGGTCAAACAACGGCTAGCCTCGCAAGCAGTTACTTGAAAGATAAAGCAGAAGACCAATTACGAGATGTGTTCGTGACGATGAAAATTTCTGTAGTGAAGAATAAGCAAAAAGAGGAAGACATCGTTAGTGATATTGCTAGGTATGCGAATAGCCAAAACAAAGTGAGTGAAGTAGATTTGGCAAGTAATCATCCATTTCATAAACGAATGGAGAAGTTTTCTAGAGAAATCAAAACTCCTGAGGTCGTTGGGGAAACCTATCCTACTTTCTGGTTTTACGAAAGAAGTGCCGGACAATATGAGCAAGAGATGTTTAAAATGACGGTGGACCAAAAAACGGCTTGGAAGAAATTGTATCCCAATAATCAGCGGTTTAAGAAGGCTGAATTTGCAAAATATCATAATATCTTTCAAAAACGACCGGATATTGCTTCAAAAGGTGGTGCTACGGCATTTACCGCGTTTACGAAATGGATTGTTGAGACATGGAAACAGGAAGAGCGTATCATTGATGAAACCTATTATAAAGAACAAATTGCAAATATCATTTTATTTCAATCCATCGATAAAATTGTAAAAAACGCCCCTTGGTATAACTCCTATAAAGCCAATATCATCGCTTATTCGTTGAGTTATCTTTATGATTGGTTGGAGAAGAAAGAATGGAAGCTAGATTTTGAAAAAATCTGGGATGATCAAAAAATTTCTCCTGAATTAGTTTCGGTATTCGAACAATTGAGTCATGATGTCTTATTGCATTTGGAAGCTGAGGATAGGGATGTAAAGAATGTGACAGAGTGGGCAAAGAAAGCAGCTTGTTGGGATTTGTTAAAGAAGAAGAATTTAA
>JAITHN010000165.1 GCA_031279745.1 Streptococcaceae bacterium | reverse complement strand
CAACGAGACGTGCGGGTGAAAAGAATATTGGATATGCGGAGAGTCATGACCAAGCTTTGGTGGGAGACAAGACACTCATGTTCTGGCTTGCAGATGCAGCGATGTATGACAAGATGGACACGAAATCAGATAGCTTAGTTATCGACCGTGCAATGGCGCTCCACAAGATGATTCGCCTTGTGACGTTTTCTCTCGCTGGAGAAGGGTATTTGAATTTCATGGGAAATGAATTTGGACATCCTGAATGGCTTGATTTTCCAAGAGAAGGAAACAATGATAGTTTCCAACATGCAAGACGTATTTGGAGTTTGCGGACGAATCCGGATTTACGTTTCCGCTATCTTGAGGAATTTGACAAAGAAATGGTCAAACTTGAATCTCTCACGCACTTCATGGAAACCGGAGTGGCTGAGCAAAAATGGATTCAAAACGATGACAAACTATTGGCTTATCAAAAAGGCAACTTGCTCTTTGCTTTCAATTTCCATCCAACTGAAACATTTGATCTTGAATTTCCAATCAAGGCGGCACCAGAACTTTTGATAGATACAGATAATGGTGTGTTTGGTGGTTTCGGACCTAGAAATTCATTTTCATATGATGAGCATTCAGGAGTCATTAGGATGAAACTCGTTTCAAGAAGTGGATTTGTTTTCAGGTTGTTGCCCTAAGGGATATTTCTTGTAGAAAAAAATAGGAAACGATACACTATTTATAAGGAAAAGGAGGAGTTGTATGGATAATGGAAGAATTGACGGAGAACTTGTTACGGAGCATCAATTATTGGAACTAGGCTATCGTAAATACACAGGAGCAGACATGGACATCTACTACGCAATCGACAAGTGCCAGCATGTTGGAAATTGTGTACGTGGCAATCCAGAAGTATTTGAAGTAGGACGTAGACCTTGGATTATTGCAGACAATGGAGAAGCAAAGAAAAATGTCATCGTTGTGGATACATGTCCTGCAGCCGCATTGAAATATATTTTACACGAAAAGGAGTAAGCATGGATTATCGTATCGATGAAGACCGCATTGTTCTCGTCAATGAAGAGGGAAACGATGGCGGTGAGATTACTTGGGCTTTGGCAGGGGATGTCATGATCATTGACCATACTTTCGTTGACCCGACTTATCGCTCTGGAAACTATGCAAGTGAACTAGTCAAACGTATGGTAGACTACGCACGCGACCACAGCTATGAGGTTCTTCCGCTCTGCCCCTATGCACGCAGCCAATTTCAAAAACATCCGGAGTATGACGATGTATTAAGAAAATAAATCAATCCATTAAAACGAGACGTGACTGCGCCTCGTTTTTTTGTTGTGTTGACACACGTTGGTAGCTGTGGATTCCAAAATCATCTAGCGGCAGAGGTTGATGAATGAAACGGTGGAAACACCTTAAAAAAAAAAGACAAATAATTGACAGCGTTTACATTTTGTTATAAAGTTCGTTATATAAAGAAAATATCGTGTAATTAAATATGAATAGACATATGGATTATGTACGAGTTTAGATTCTTTGTAGTTATTTTTTGTATATACATTGTTTTTAATGTAAGTCTATAATTTTTGGAGGGGAATATGGGAAAGTACACAAAACTCGTAGGTGAAATTATTGAACACGTGGGGGGAGAAAAGAATATTAGCTCTTTAACTCACTGTATAACACGGTTACGCTTCAAATTAAGGGATGAAGCGTTAGCGAACGATGACGTATTGAAAAATACAGATGGGGTGGTTACCGTGATGAAATCTGGCGGCCAATACCAAGTGGTGATAGGGCAACATGTTGGGGAAGTCTATGAAGAAGCGAACAACCAACTCGGCATATCTCTAGGAAGTGGGGATGCGGACGAGAAGGTGGGATTGTTTGAAATTATTGCGGGCTGTTTTCAACCCTTTCTTGGTGCTCTTGCAGCAAGTGGATTGATTAAGGGGTTAAACGCTCTCTTCCTCTTTTTAAACCTTTATCCAAATACAAGTGGAACGTATTTAATGCTCAACGGAATTGGGGACGCGATTTTCTATTTCATGCCCATTGCCGTTGCAATTACGGCAGCAAGGAAATTTAAAGTACATGAATTTACCGCCCTTGCCTTGGGTGCCTCTCTTCTCTATCCTGCGCTACAACAAAGCGCCTTAGGGGAAAGTGAAGTATTGTTCACCCTCTTTAAAGGAGGGATGTTTGAAAGTCCGATTCATACAACGTTCTTAGGGATTCCACTCATCGGGCAAAACTACGCATCAAGCGTCGTGCCGATTATTTTTGTCATCTGGCTTGCTTCGATTGTTCAAAAATTTGCACGAAAAATTGTCCCAGAAATGCTTCAAAGTTTTATTGTTCCTGCAATCGTTTTGATGGTAACAATGCCAATCGCTTTTCTTTTCGTAGGCCCTGTAATCAGCTTCTTGACAGATATTCTAGCTTCAGGCTTTTCAGGTCTATTGAGTTTCAGTCCTATTTTATTTGGTTTGATTCTCGGAATTGCTTGGCAAGTCATGGTCATTTTCGGTTTGCACTGGGCGATCATTCCGATGATGATGATTCAAATAGGAGAAATGGGGAATTCACCGATTACCGGCGTGATTGCGGCACTTTGTTTCACACAAATCGGAGTGATGTTGGCGCTTCTTAGAAAAGTTCAAGATAAAGAGACGAAAGCGATGATTTTACCAGCGATAGTTTCCGGGATTGCCGGAGTAACAGAACCCGCGATTTACGGGATTACGCTTCCACGTAGGAAAGCATTT
>JAITHN010000162.1 GCA_031279745.1 Streptococcaceae bacterium | reverse complement strand
CATCGTGGCGATATTATCTTGCGACTCACGTAATCCATTGCATTGTCGCATTTTTTACATGCTTAACACAAAGTTAGTGGCTTGTTGGTAAAAAATGCTCCATCACCACCTGCATACAGCAAAAGTTACACCTCTCGCACAGAAAGTGTGCTGCCCTGGAAAAAAATGCGACATCCGCAGCAAAAGTTACACCTCTCGCACAGAAAGTGTGCTGCCCTGGGAAAAAATGCGACATCCGTAGCAAAAGTTACACTTTCGCAACCAAATCGGTGAGAACTTGGAAAAAAATGCGACATTCGCAGCAAAAGTTACACTCCTTTCACAGTATCTATGGCGACCTGGTAAAAAAAGCGACATTCGCAGCAAAAGTTACACTCCTTACACAGATTCTGTGGCAACTTGGTAAAAATTGCGACATTCGCAGCACAAGTTACATTCCATTCACAGTATCTCTGGCGACCTGGTAAAAAATGCGACATTCGCAGCAAAAGTTACATTCCTTTCACAGTATCTATGGCGCCTGGTAAAAAATGCGACATCCGTTGCAAAAGTTACACATCTCGCACAAACTTTGTGCAGATCAAGTAAAAAATGCTGCATACATCGCAAAAGTTACACTCCTTACACAGGTTCTGTGGCAACTTGGTAAAAAATGCGACATTCGCAGCAAAAGTTACACTCCTTACACAGATTCTGTGGCAACTTGGTAAAAAATGCGACATTCGCAGCAAAAGTTACATTCCTTTCACAGTATCTATGGCGACCTGGTAAAAAATGCGACATTCGCAGCAAAAGTTACACATCTCGCACAAACTTTGTGCAGATCAAGTAAAAAATGCGACATTCGCAGCAAAAGTTACACTTTCGCAACCAAATTGGTGAGCACTTGGTAAAAAATGCGACATTCGCAGCAAAAGTTACACATTTCCTACAATCTTTGTGACGAA
Source organism: Streptococcaceae bacterium (assembly GCA_031279745.1). Classification (GTDB taxonomy): domain Bacteria; phylum Bacillota; class Bacilli; order Lactobacillales; family Streptococcaceae; genus Pilibacter. The sequence continues at coordinate 21,309 of JAITHN010000162.1, read as the reverse complement.
CTTGTAAAAAATGCCAAGTCTTATAAAAACTAAGAAACGATGCAAAAATTTCTGGGCATCACTAGTGAAAAATCGTTGACGAGGAAGAAAATGCGTGGTACAATCACAAACGTGCTTAAGACTTTGGCCTTTGGAATACGTCTAAAGGCGTGCTGACAGATGATAAGCTTACTAGGGGAAACCCTACATTTCTTTTTTGTCAAAAGATGAACCACCCGGACGTGTGGTTCAAGGCAACCAAATTTAACAGGAGGATTTCCAAGAATGCCTACAATTAACCAATTAGTGCGTAAAGGACGCAAATCTAAAGTTGAAAAATCTAATTCACCTGCGTTGAATAAAGGATATAACAGCTTTAAAAAAGTTCAAACTGATGTGAATTCGCCACAAAAACGTGGAGTTGCAACTCGTGTTGGAACAATGACACCTAAAAAACCTAACTCAGCGTTACGTAAATATGCGCGTGTGCGTTTGAGTAACCTTATCGAGGTAACAGCTTACATCCCAGGAATCGGACACAACCTACAAGAACACAGCGTGGTTCTATTACGTGGGGGACGTGTGAAAGATTTACCGGGGGTACGTTACCACATCGTTCGTGGAGCGCTTGATACAGCAGGTGTTACAGATCGTAAACAATCTCGTTCTAAATATGGAACGAAGAAACCTAAAAAATAATAAATTCTCGAAAATATAGAAGGAGGGCTCAGAATGTCTCGTAAAGGACAAGCGCCAAAACGTGAAGTATTACCAGATCCACTTTACAACTCAAAATTAGTAACACGTTTAATCAACCGTGTGATGTTAGATGGAAAACGTGGAGTAGCTGCGAACATCATTTATCAAGCATTTGAACAAATTAAAGAAACAACAGGAAATGACCCATTGGAAGTTTTCGAACAAGCAATGGAAAACGTTATGCCTGTATTGGAAGTTAAAGCACGTCGTGTGGGTGGGTCAAACTACCAAGTACCAATCGAAGTACGTCCTGAACGTCGTACAACTTTGGGACTTCGTTGGGTGGTAAACTACGCTCGTTTGCGTGGTGAACACACAATGCAAGAACGTTTAGCTAAAGAACTTATGGATGCGGCAAACAACACTGGTGCATCAGTTAAAAAACGTGAAGACACACATAAAATGGCTGAAGCCAACCGTGCTTTCGCACATTACAGATGGTAATAAGTTTCCTTTTCAAGCTGTATTCATTTGTAATGCAGCATGAAATGGAAATACTTTAATTAAAATGAATAGAAAGTTCCGTTGGAAACCGACCATGTCGCTTCCTCTGCTGAGTTCATTCATTTTAAAATAATGCTAGGGAAATTTTTGACCGAAGCGATAGCTGGGGATTGTATCCTCAGCTTTTTTTTAAAAGCTGAAGAGCAGTCTATTCAACAGGTTCCGCTTGTCCGATTACGGATTATATCCTCAGCCTTTATTAATAGCTGAAATGCAACTCGGATTGGTACAAAGAACCCAAGCTTTATGCTATAATTCAGAAGAAATTCTAACTCAAAAACAAGGAGAAAGACATGACACGCGAATATTCGTTGGAAAACACTCGCAACATTGGGATCATGGCTCACGTAGATGCTGGGAAAACAACAACTACTGAACGTATCCTCTACCACACTGGTAAAATCCATAAAATTGGTGAAACTCACGATGGAGCTTCACAAATGGACTGGATGGAACAAGAACAAGAACGTGGAATCACAATCACATCTGCTGCAACAACAGCATTTTGGGCAGGGAACCGCGTAAACATCATCGACACACCAGGACACGTAGACTTCACAATTGAAGTACAACGTTCATTGCGTGTTTTGGATGGTGCTGTAACTGTTCTAGACTCACAAACAGGGGTTGAACCTCAAACTGAAACAGTTTGGCGTCAAGCTTCTGAATATAAAGTTCCACGTATTGTATTCTCAAATAAAATGGATAAAACTGGAGCAGATTATTTCTACTCTTTACAAACATTGAAAGATCGTTTGAACGCAAACGCTCACCCAATTCAAATTCCAATCGGATCTGAAGATGATCTTCATGGGATGATTGACTTGGTTGAAATGAAAGCTTGGGAATACGATGGAGCTCCTGAAGAAGAGCCAAAAGAAATCGAAATTCCAGCGGACATGAAAGATTTAGCTGAAGAATGGCGTGAAAAATTAGTGGAAGCTGCAGCTGAAACTGATGAAGATTTGATGATGAAATACCTTGAAGGTGAAGAAATCACAATTCCTGAATTGAAAGCGGCAATTCGTCAAGCAACAATCAAAGCAGAATTCTTCCCAATGCTTGGTGGATCTGCATACAAAAACATGGGTGTTAAATTCATGTTGGACTCAGTTATTGAATATCTTCCATCTCCAGTGGATGTGCCTGCAATCAACGGTATCAACCCTAAAACAGATGAAGAAGTACAACGTCATTCATCAGATGAAGAGCCTTTCTCTGCGATTGCCTTCAAGATTATGACAGACCCATTTGTTGGGAAATTAACTTTCTTCCGTGTTTACTCAGGTGTGATTGAATCAGGTTCTTACGTATTGAATGCTACAAAAGGTAAACGTGAACGTATTGGTCGTATTGTGCAAATGCACGCGAACCACCGTGCGGAAATTACTGAAGTGTATGCAGGAGATATTGCTGCTGCAATCGGATTTAAAGATACTACAACTGGAGATACTCTGTCTGATGAGAAAAATCCAGTAATCTTGGAATCTATTGAATTCCCAGAACCAGTTATCCAAATCGCGATTGAACCAAAAACAAAAGCTGACCAAGATAAAATGGGTATTGGCCTTCAAAAACTTGCAGAAGAAGATCCTTCATTCCGTGTAGAAACAAACCCTGAAACAGGAGAAACAGTTATCTCTGGAATGGGAGAATTGCACTTGGACGTCTTGGTTGACCGTCTTCGTCGTGAACATAAAGTGGAAGCGAACGTTGGTGCGCCTCAAGTATCTTACCGTGAAACATTCCGTGCTGATTCTACTCAAGCACGTGGATTCTTCAAACGTCAATCAGGTGGTAAAGGGCAATACGGTGACGTATGGATCGAATTCACCCCTAATGAAGAAGGTAAAGGATTTGAGTTTGAAAACGCAATCGTTGGGGGGGTTGTTCCACGTGAATTCATCCCTGCAGTTGAAAAAGGATTAGCAGACTCTATGGATAACGGTGTATTAGCTGGATATCCGTTGGTTGATGTGAAAGCTAAACTTTACGATGGTAGCTACCACGATGTCGATTCAAGTGAAACTGCCTTCCGTGTTGCCGCATCTCTTGCCTTGAGAGAAGCAGCGAAAAAAGCAAATCCAGTAATCATGGAACCAATGATGAAAGTTACCATTACTGTTCCGGAAGAATACATGGGAGATGCTATGGGACACGTTAACTCTCGTCGTGGACGTGTTGAAGGTATGGAAGCTCACGGAAATTCACAAATCGTAAATGCGATTGTACCACTTTCTGAAATGTTCGGTTATGCAACAACGCTTCGTTCTGCAACTCAAGGACGCGGTACATTTATGATGGTATTTGACCACTATGAAGATGTTCCAAAATCGATTCAAGAAGAAATCATCAAGAAAAACGGCGGAAATGCTTAATCATTACAGATGAAACAGACCTTCGGGTCTGTTTTTTTGACATCTGATAAAACTGGCGGATTTAGAATCCCATTCCGTTTTAAATTGTAGATAAAATAAGGAACGAAATTTATAACTGTCACTCAGAAATGCGGCATTCGTAGCATTTTTTACCAGGTTGCCACAGTTGCTATGGGAGACATGTAACTTTTGCTGCGTGTGTGGCATTTTTTACAAACCGCTCACTAACATCGTGGTGGAAGTGTAACTTTTGCTGCGTGTGTGGCATTTTTTAACAGGTTGCCACAGTTGCTATGGGAGACATGTAACTTTTGCTACGTGTGTGGCATTTTTTACAAACCGCTCACTAACTTCGTGGTGACAGTGTAACTTTTGCTGCGTTCGTAGCATTTTTTACCAACCGCTCACTAACATAGTGGTGGCAGTGTAACTTTTGCTGCGTTCGTAGCATTTTTTACAAACCGCTCACTAACATCGTGGTGACAGTGTAACTTTTGCTGCGTGTGTGGCATTTTTTAACAGGTTGCCACAGTTGCTATGGGAGACATGTAACTTTTGCTGCGTTCGTAGCATTTTTTACAAACCGCTCACTAACATCGTGGTGGCAGTGTAACTTTTGCTGAGAATGTCGCATTTTTTTCCAGGTCGCCATAGATACTGTGAAAGGAGTGTAACTTTTGCTGCGTGTGTGGCATTTTTTAACAGGTTGCCACAGTTGCTATGGGAGACATGTAACTTTTGCTACGTTCGTAGCATTTTTTACCAATCGTTAACTATCTTCGTGGTAGCAGTGTAACTTTTGCTGTTTCTCTACATATCGAAGGTATATGGGGTGGGGATGTACTTGAAAGTGTTGGCGGGTATGGCGTTCTGTGGGTATGGCATCCTGCGGCCCTCGAAAGCTATGGGGAGAGTGGTATCCTGCTTCCTGCATCTAGACGGGAGAAGCCCTAGTAAATCCAGGAACCATTCCATTAGATCGTTGCTTCCTGCATCTAGACGGGAGAAGCCTTAGTAAATGCAGGAACCATTCCATTAGATCGTTGCTTCCTGCATCTAGACGGGAGAAGCCCTAGTAAATCCAGGAACCGGCCGTTAACTCGTTATGGTATTATAGTGTTTTGGAGGTACCTGTTTTGAAAAAACAATCAACTGTCTGTACAACTATCTATACATTGCTATCTTTTGCTATTCCAATGTTATTTCTTGTTGGCGTATTTGCATGGATAGGGATTACTCCGTTTGGGGCAAAAAACCTTATGATGAGTGACCTAGGAACTCAGTATACAGAGTTTTTCAGTTATTTTAATCGTCTTCTTCACGGAGAAGGATCTATTTTATATTCTTTCACAGTAGGAATGGGAGATAGCTTTCTTCCGCTTGCTGGGTATTATTTGATGAGCCCGTTTAATTTCCTTTTTTATTTTTCAAAAACGGACAACATAGATATGTGGGTCACGCTTATTTTAATGCTAAAGATAAGCTGTATTAGCGGGGCAATGTACCAATACATCCAACGGACATACAAACAACATTCTCCCATTGGTCTGGCATTTTCCTTCGCCTATGCGCTGAGTGGATTTGTCGGGGTTTACTACACGAATATCATGTGGCTGGATGGAGTAATTTTACTTCCCCTCGTTGCACTGGGGATTCAAAAACTAGTGGATGAGAAAGCAGGTCTGTTTTTCTTAATTACACTCACGCTAAGCATCGTTACGAATTATTACCTTGGATATATGACGTGCCTGTTCTCTATTTTCTATTTCCTCTATTGGACACTTCGGCAAACCGATGTTCAAACAGTCAAAGGATTTTTCCAGAAAAATAAAGAAAGCACGCTTAGTTTTGTAAAGTACGGAATTTTTTCAGGGCTTCTCTCTTCTTTTATCCTGATTCCGTCGCTTCTTGGCATGATGCAAACAGGCAAAACCAATTTTTCAATTCAAACCTTCCTTCCCTATCCGCGCTTTGGATTGGAATTTTTCATGCAACTAGGGTTTGATAACACGGATTTTTCGACTCGCTTGGGGCATTTACCTTCATTTTACGTAGGCGGTTTGACCATTTTGCTCATCGCACTTCATTTGTCACTAGATGAGGATCTGCGGATAAAACGATTGAAGCTTGGATTATTGCTCATCCTCTTTCTTAGCATGAATATTCAAACATTCAACGCAGTCTGGCACATGTTCCAAAATGCAGCCGGCTTCCCCTATCGAAATGGCTACATGCTAAGCTTTATACTACTCACCTTTGCCTATGAAGCAGTTTTGAAAGGTAGGGTGTATCGTCTTGGTGAAATGAGAAAGACGGGCATTTGGATGACTGTTCTTTTAATGGTTGGCTATGCAGTAGCGTTTTTTGAAAAAGAAGTCATCAAGTCGCTTCCCTTTGAAGTGGATAAAATGCAAGTCTCGGTTATCCTGCTCCTTGCATCCATCAGTGCAATAGGTCTGTATATTTTCATTCTTGCTCATCAAAAAAGGCGAGCGATGAAATTCCTTCTCGTCAGTCTCTTCTTTGTGGATATTGGATTTAACTTTGTCCATATGATGCATTCTGGAGAATTTGGAAATAGTCATCAGTTTACAAATGTTCAGAAGGTAAATCAAGAAGCAGCCACTGAATTCAATCAGAGGACATTAGCCAAAGGTCAATTTTCAAGAGTTTCGAATGAATTGCGGCAAGTAGATAATGCCTATAACGAATCAATCCTGGTGAATTATCCTGGGGTTTCAAGTTACTCATCCACGTTAAATGATAAATTACGTAGCACATTGTCAGCCATCGGACTTTTTTCAAGGAACGAGAGGAGAATTTCCGATGTGGGGACGACTGATTTTACAAACTATCTTCTAAATGTGGGATATACGTTCACGAAAAAAGGGGTCGTCACTTCCCAAACAAATCAGTGGGCAATCACTCAAAAATTTAAGCAAAAACCAAGTATCGCATATACACTGGACCGAGAGATAAAAGACCTCAACTTGAAAGAGGAAGATGCCATTGAAAACGTAGACCGTGTTGCAAAAACGGTCATGGGAAATGACAAGTTTACCCTCCTGGAATCTGGATCGACGACTGAAAAATCAAAAGATGAATATAAAACGACTTCAAAAACTGAAGGAAAGGTTTATATTTATTTGCCAAAAGAAAAATTTGAGCACCTTATAGTATTGGTAAATGGCAAACGTGTAAAAACGAGAGTCAACGTAAAAACTGACGCATTTGTTTATTTAGGAGATGTTGGAGGTGAAAGTGAGCTAATCATACAGGTGAAGCGAGCCACCCATCCAGATGAAGTTAAGGACGGAATTTTCTGCATTTCAAAAGCAAAAGAAGCGCAAGTGATCAATAAACTGTCAAAAAAAGCGATTTCAACTAGCTATGATGTAAAGACGAATCAATTTACGTTAAAAACGGAGAAGCAAAAAGATAAAGGGAAAAAAATTATCTTTACGTCAATCCCCTATGATAAAAATTGGCGTGCCTTTGCAAATGGAGAAAAAGTTGAAACAGTTCCTGTTTTGAATGGAGCGTTCCTAGGAATTGAGAATCCAAAAGGGGTAACGCGAATCGTGTTGAGGCATGATCCATTAGCCACCTATTTTGCAACAGGAGTCTCACTGCTCAGTTTATTTGCTCTATGTATAGTAGAAACGAAAGCCAGGCTGGAGACTAGACAAAAATAAAATTTCCTTGTATAATCGGTCTATACCAAAGAGAAAGTTTGTAGAAGGAGAATACATTGAAAATCATCAAAGTAAAAGACAAGATTGAAGGTAGTCAAAAAGCTTTTGAAATTATGACGGAAAGCATGGCAAATGGGTCAAAGGTTTTCGGGCTCGCAACAGGATCAACTCCAACAGAATTGTATAAAAATTTCCGCGAAAGCGATGTAGATTTTTCAAATATGATTTCAATCAATTTGGATGAGTATGTAGGCTTGGATGAAAATGACGAACAAAGCTATCGTACATTTATGAAGCAACAGTTGTTTGGAGAAAAACCATTCAAAATGAGCTATGTGCCAAATGGTAAGGCATCTGATTTGGAAGAAGAAGCAAAACGCTATGATGCCATCATCCAGGAACATCCGATTGATATCCAAATTTTAGGTCTTGGGACAAATGGCCATATCGGATTTAACGAGCCAGGAACTCCTTTTGAGTCAACGACACATGTGGTTCAGTTGACAAACTCAACGATTCAAGCGAATAAACGTTTCTTTGAAAAGGAAGAAGACGTACCTACAACCGCTGTTTCTATGGGGATTGATTCAATCTTCGGAGCAAAAGAAATATTGCTTATGGCTTGGGGAGAAGACAAAGCGCCAGCTGTAAAGGCGATGATTGAAGGGGAAATCAACGAAGACATGCCAGCTTCAATTCTTCAAAAGCACAACGATGTGGTTGTGATTATTGACGAAGCGGCTGCGAGCTTACTTTAAAAAAATCAAGGAATGAAAACTGCGGATTCGCCGCAGTTTTTTTGTTGGTTTTGAGTCTTAGTCTACAAGTTTGGTCATTCAATGATATAGTAAAGGGGAGGTGATGAAATGGTAGAAATATACGGGAAAAAGCGAGAAGGAGTCGAGTATTCGACAAGAGTTGGGGTACATGTGATTATTCCAAATGCCGAAAAGAAGGAGATTTGTCTGATCAAAGCACCAAATGGTGCATATTTCCTTCCAGGTGGAGAGATTGAAGCGGGAGAAACGCATAGCGAGGCAATTGCTCGTGAATTGATTGAAGAAACTGGATTCAAGGCGGAAATTGGCGCATTTTATGGACAGGCGGATGAGTATTACTATTCAAGAAATAGAGATACGTATTATTATAATCCGGCATTCATCTATGAGTGTTTGTCCTTTGAAAAAATAGGAGAGCGTACGGAAAAGAAAAGTGTCCCTGAGTGGTTTGAGGTGGAAAAAGCGCTCGAAAAACTAAAGCGAGGCAGCCATAAATGGGGTCTTCAGCAGTGGATAAACAGCCAAGGATGATGCTTGTATTGCCAAAGTACGAGAAATGGCTGAGTTGCTCGGTGAATGCCATCTGTTAATCCTTGAAAAGCTGAAGTTTGGCAAGTATGACAAGCACTGTTTGCCAACCTTGACAATCACAGTTTGCTAAGCTCGGCAGGCCGGCAGGCTTGCTCGGCAAGCCAACCAACAAGCGACAAGAATCATGCCTCAGGAGCGCACTTGGCAACACCACACTGGGCAACATCACACTGGGCAACATCACCCAGTAGAACATCATTCGGCAGAACCTCGTCCACTACACAAAAAGATTGGCGATTCAACCATCAGGTTGAATCGCCAATCTTTTTGTGTATTCCTAAGGGAAGTTAATCTCTTTTATTGATATTGTCGGAAACGGTTTTCAACTGTTCCAAGAAGGATTTGTTGAAATTTTGAATGGAGGAAATTTCTCCGGTATTGTCACGAATCATCTTTTCAGCTTTCAAGATGGAATCGTCGAGCGCGACTTTCTCTGATGAAGCAGTCTTCGAATTCGAAAGAAGTTTATGTGCTTCGTCGATCAATTGTAAAGTCGTATCGAAAAGAGATTTGCGTTTCTCGTTATCCTCTTTTTCTTTATTTTTTCCATCTACAATCGTTTGAGCATCTTTCACCGAAGATTCGAATTTTCCATTAAACTCTTTAATGGCATCTAGGGAATCATTGTTTTTCTGAACCATACGAACCGCATTTTGAATATTCGTGTCAAGATTGGTCTTATTTTGACCTGTGATAAACTCGTTATTTACAAGAGTCTGCCCTTTTTTAATCAAATCATTGGTCGTTGCAAATAGTTTTTGTCTTTCCTCAGCTTCTTTCACCTGATTTTCAGCGGTTGTCACAAGCGGTTTCAAAGTATCGCTTGATTTTCTCGTTTCTGCAAGATCGAGGGTGGAGGCAGTAGGTTTGATTTTATTCAGTGCTTCCTTCAACTTGTCTAAATCAGTTCCTTTGATTCCGTTCTTAGTGCTCAGGTCCTCCCCTTTTGAAATAAGTGCCAAGAGTGCCTTTCTTTCTGTCGTCAAGGCTTGATCGTCAGATAGTTTTTCACTGATGGAAAAGATACTTCCAATCTGGCTTTTGGCAACTTCCTCAGTAGAGCTCGAGAGTTTCATTGCAAAATCACTATTTGCCTTCTCCGCAGCTCCTCCACTAGTATGATAAATGAAGAGTATGGTTGGCACCAATAAAAGTAGTACGAAAACGGAAGCAACCATAATCCAAACGTTTCGGCTAATTTTAATGCTCTCATGTTGATTTCTCATATTTTATCCTTTCATAACCCCTTTGAAATAATTATATCAAAATGAGGAAATCATATGTTATCTAACGATTGATTCAAGCTTGAGGTATAGCGAGATTGCGTCTACTTTTATTTTTTTGATAAAATAAATATAAGGGAGGGATTTTATGAATAAATTTCTTAGAAAATTAGATGGAGTGAGAGACTCCATTTACTATTACGACTTGAAGGAATTTGCTACTTCCCTAGGGAAAGACATAGGAAAAATTCCTTTTAGCATACGGGCGCTTATTGAAAACAGTCTCTATCATGGCGGCATTGAAGATGCTGAAAAACTTCTCGACTGGCAGGACCATATAGGAGAGTCAGTTGAGTTTTTGCCTACACGAATCGTTTGTCAAGATTTCACAGGAGTGCCTTGCGTAGTGGATATAGCTTCACTTAGAGAGGCAGTTCAAAAGCAGGGGGTGGACGTGAAAAAAGTGAACCCCGTCGTTCCTGTGGACTTGGTCATCGACCATTCTGTTCAAGTAGATGATTATGGAAGAAGCAACTCTTTGAAGATAAATACTGCAAAAGAGTTTGAGAGAAATCAAGAACGTTATTCTTTTTTGAAATGGGCGGGGAAAAATTTTTCCAATTTTAGAATTATTCCTCCGGAAACAGGAATTATTCATCAAGTCAATTTGGAATATCTTTCTAAAGGAATTGATCAAAAACAGGAAAAGGGTCTTCAACTTGTCGCAGGAGAAACGATTTTTGGAACGGATTCACATACAACGATGATTAATGCCCTTGGTGTTCTCGGTTGGGGAGTGGGAGGAATTGAAGCTGAAGCTGCAATGCTTGGGATTTCTTCACTCGTTCAAATCCCAGAAGTTGTAGGCGTGGAATTGACTGGACAGCTTGATTTAGGAGCGAATGCAACCGACCTTGCGCTAACTGTGACACAAAAGCTACGGGAAGTGAATGTCGTTGGAAAATTCGTAGAATATTTTGGAGATGGATATAAGAAATTATCGATAGAAGACCGTGCAACGATTGCCAATATGGCGCCAGAATACGGAGCGACTTGCGGATTTTGTCCAATTGACGAAGCCACCAAAGATTATCTTTCTTTGACAGGGCGAGTGGATTCAGTGCTTGAATTATTTGAGGCACATGCCTTGGAAAATTCTTTGTTTTATTCGGAAACTCCTGCACCCCAATACAGTCAATGGATACAGATTGACCTTTCAACGATTCGCCCCTCGATTTCAGGGCCGAAAAGACCGCAAGACCGCTCAGATATTGAAAACTTTAGCCGGCAGATCCGAGCAAGTGAAAGTTCAGAAGTCAGTCAACTTCCAAAGCAAGAGGAGGTACAATCGCCGTCAAAAGAAGAAGTTCCAGAAATTTCAGCCGGAGATGTCGTTCTTGCGGCAATTACGAGCTGTACGAATACGAGTAATCCTTATTTAATGATTCAAGCTGGGCTACTCGCAAAAAAATCCTTTGAAAAGGGTTTAACCGTGCATTCAAGAGTGAAAACCTCCCTCGCCCCAGGTTCCAAGGTGGCGACGGCATATCTCGAGCAGTTAGGGCTTCTTCCCTATTTGGAAAAATTAGGTTTCCAAATCGTAGGATATGGTTGTACGACTTGTATTGGAAATAGTGGCCCGCTAGAGTCGGGAGTGACAGAAGTTTTAGAAGAAAAGAAGATAGAAGTTTCAAGCGTTCTGAGTGGCAATCGAAACTTCGAAGGGCGGATTCATCCATTGATTCCGTCGAATTACCTCACGTCGCCGATGATGGTCGTGGCGTTCGCCCTTTTTGGAAATACGGTAAAAGATATTTTTACTGAACCACTTGGAACTTCTGAAGATGGAGAGGCAGTCTACCTCAATGACGTTCTTCCAGACCATAGCGAAATCAAAGAGGCGATGGAAGCCGTTCTGAGTCCGCAACTCTTTCGTAAGAACTATGCACATATTATGGAAGAAAACGAGGACTGGAACAAGATTCCAGTCATTGAATCAAGCACATTTGAATGGGAGGAAAGCTCCACCTATATAAAAAATCCGCCGTATTTTGATGAAGATGGCAAGAGCGCATTGACGGATTGGAAAAAAATGGTCGTCCTTGCAAAACTTGGCGATAGTGTGACGACAGACCATATTTCGCCGGCAGGAGCGATTCCCCTACATTCTCCAGCGGGGATTTACTTGAGCGAGCATGGTGTAAGAGCAGAGCTCTTTAACTCTTACGGTGCAAGACGAGGGAACCATCATATTATGATGCGAGGGACACTCGCGAACGTCCGCGTTCAAAATCAATTGGTCAGTTGTACGGGGGGCTTTACGAAAAACCATTTGACCGGAGCGGTGGAAACGATTTTTGAAACAAGTGAGGAGTATCGCAATCGTGGCATTTCTTCTATTGTTCTTGCAGGTAAGGATTATGGAATGGGGAGCTCGAGAGACTGGGCGGCAAAAGGTGTGCAACTTCTCGGGGTAAAGGCGGTCATTGCGGAAAGTTTTGAACGCATTCATCGCAGCAACCTCATCATGATGGGTGTGGTTCCGCTCGTTTATCAAAACGGAGAAACTGCAGAAACCCTTGGACTTACTGGAGAAGAAACGTTTGAAATCGTATTGCCAGAAAAGCTCGGGCTAAGAGAAACTTATAAAGTGATTGCAACAGACGGTTCAGGCAAAGAAAAAAGTTTTTCCGTGACCGGACGCATAGATTCAACCATTGAGCTGGAATATTTTAATGAAGGCGGCATCTTAAAAAGGGTTGCGAAAAAGATTATTTTGGAGGAGAAAAATGGCGAAAATACAAATGCAAAATAATCAGTTGATTGTGCCTGATCAGGTGACGATTCCCTACATTATTGGAGATGGAATCGGTCCAGACATATGGAGTTCTGCAGTGCGTGTGATGGATGCGGCAATCGAAAAAGCATATAAGGGAAAACGGTCGATTGACTGGTTAGAAGTACTCGCTGGAGAAAAAGCGTTTAACACCGTTGGTGTTTGGATGCCGGAGAAAACGCTTGATACGCTTAAGGGACATCTTGTTTCGATCAAAGGGCCGCTGACTACACCTATCGGGGGAGGGATTCGAAGCTTAAATGTTCAGTTAAGACAAGAGCTTGACCTGTATGCATGCGTAAGGCCAGTTCGTTATTTTCAAGGCGTCCCTAGCCCAGTGAAGCATCCTGAAAGGGTGAACATTACGATTTTTCGAGAAAATACGGAAGACATCTATGCTGGAATAGAATATGCAGCGGAAACGAAAGAAGCAAGAAAGTTGATTGATTTTTTAACAACTGAATTACATGCTACTGGGATTAGATTTCCAGAAACGAGCGGGATTGGGATAAAGCCTGTTTCAAAAGAAGGAACAAAGCGATTGGTTAGAAGCGCTATCGACTACGCAATAAAGGCGAAACTTCCAACGGTCACGCTCGTGCATAAGGGAAATATTATGAAATACACGGAAGGTGCGTTTAAAAAATGGGGGTATGATCTTGCGGAAGACGAATATGGGGACTTTGTTTTTACCTGGCAAACATTTGAGCGCATCAAGGAAACGGATGGGATAGAGGCTGCCAAACTTGCTGAAAGAAAGGCGATAGAAAGCGGGAAAATTATCGTTAAAGATATTATTGCAGATATTTTCTTGCAACAAGTTCTTCTTCGACCACAAACATTTGACGTCGTTGCCACTTTAAACTTAAACGGAGATTATGCAAGCGATGCACTTGCGGCTCAGGTTGGAGGAATAGGAATTGCGCCAGGAGCGAATATTAATTACACAACAGGGCATGCCATGTTTGAAGCAACGCATGGCACAGCGCCAAAATATGCTGGGAAAAATGTGATGAATCCGTCAAGCGTGCTTCTAAGTGGGGCGATGATGTTTGACCATTTGGGTTGGCGAGAGGCGAGTGAGCTCATCGAGCGCTCTATGGAAAAAACAATTGCAGATAAAACGGTCACTTTGGATTTCGCCAGACAGATGACTGATGCGACCGAGCTTTCAACGAGTGAATTTGGCGATGCGTTGATAAGAAATATGTAAGAAATTGAATAATCTTTAGTTTTTCCCCCATCCTTGTTATAATGGATGAGATTTAGGGGAAAGGAGTACACGTTGAATAAATTTAATTCGAATAAAAATATTATTATCAGTTTGATTATCGCCATCATCGTTATAGGGGCGGTAACCGTTTCGACACAGAGGCGCGCGAAGGGCGAGGAAACCACGCCAGTAGGGAGCTTTGTGAGTGATTCGATAGGGGTGGTTGACAAAGTTCTGGCAAGTCCTGGGAGAATGGTCAGTCGTATTTTGGAGAACTTAAAAGATCTGCAAATTACATTTGAAGAAAATCAAGCGCTAAAACATAAACTTGATGATTACGATGAAGCGGTCATTGAAACGAAAAACTTGAAAGAAGAAGTGGAAAAACTTCAAAAGGAATTGGATTTAAATAAAACATTAACCCAATTTTCAAAAATTACCGCAAATGTCATTGCAAGAAGCCCAGAAAACTGGCAAGACATTCTCGTCGTCGATCGTGGAAAAAAGGATGGCGTTCAGAACAACATGGCGGTAATGTCGCAAAGTGGATTAGTCGGCCGAGTGGTTCAGGTGAATGAACATTCCTCTAAAGTGGAACTTTTAACGAGCAATAACCAAACAAGCAATCACTTCCCCGTTCGGATCTCTACGTCGAAAGAATCTTCATTTGGTCTACTAAAAAAATACGATGAGGAAACCAATACATTCATCGTGAGCGAGTTGACGACTAAGGACAATATAAAACCTGGTGATCTCGTTCAAACGAGTGGTCTCGGAGGGTCAAGCCCTGCCAATCTATTGGTCGGAACGGTCGACAAAGTGGAAGTGAGTGAAAATGGATTGGGGACGAATGCCTATATCAAGCCAGCGACTCAAATGTATGACATTAGTGTAGTGACGATTATTAAGAGAAGCGTAGGGGAAGGATAAAATGGAAAATATGCGATTGAAAATTTTTCTGCCATTCCTATTCTTCGTCCTTATGTTGCTTGATGCGCAGTTTACAAGGTTGCAGGAAGGACTTTTTTCCTATCACTTTTTCCCTATTTCAGGCATCTTTTGGATTGTAGCCATTCCGCTCGTTCAAAAAGTGTCGCGCCGTTATCTAGTCATCCTCTTTTTCGTAATGGGGTTGCTAGCGGACATGTACTACACAGGAATCATAGGCTTATATGCATTTGTCTTTCCGGTAGCTATTTACTTCCTTTATAGCGCGAGGAACGTGGGCAATATAAATGTTTTTACACAAATGTTTTCCTTAATCATCTTACTAACATCCATCCACTCCGTTCTTTTTTTAGAGAATCTCTTATTTAATACTGAACAAGTGAATTTTTTCCGGTTTGTTGCAGATGTGCTTGGCCCCACGTTGATTTTAAATCTTGTTTTGTTTGCAATCCTCATCTTTCCTTTAAATAGGATTGTAAATGGGAAGGGCCGACAAGCTGCGGAGTGAAGGTGCGTGAAAAACGCTTAGAAATATCTGCCTAGCTGATACAACTAAAAATACAGCAGCGAGATCATCATGGATGGTTTCGCTTTTTTGTATACCTGCAGGAGGGGATTTTTTTGCATGGTTTATTTGAGAAGAAAATGGGGTTTGTTAAGAAACTTAAGAAAAATATAACCGGAATTTTAACTTTATAAATAATCAAACGGCATAGAAACGCTGATTTACAGGGGATTTTAATTGGAAACCAGCTTGAAATATAACTGTAATATGAAAGGCATTGTCTTGTTACATCGATATGTTAAACTTCCATTTGTCGATAAGACATCACTCGTAAACGAAACAATTGGAGGTAAAACGTGAAAAAGCAATTAATTGCATTTGCAATGCTATGTACGATGACTCTATCAACTGCTATCGAAACAGTATCTATCGTTTCAGCAGACCAATATGATTCTGAAATCGCAAAAAAAGATAATGAAATAAAAAAATTAGATGCACAAGCGACTTCTGCACAAGCAGAAGTAGATAAAGTTCAAGCAGAAGTTGATGAAGCTGAAACGAAAGCAAAAGCTCTAACTCTTGAAACAAAAAGCTTGGAAAGAAAATCAAACGAACTTGCTAAAGAAGTAGATGAGTTAAACGACCGTATTGTAAAACGTCGTGGAACGATCGAAAAACAAGCGCGTAGCGTGCAAACATCTGGAAGTTCAACAAGCTACCTTGACGTACTATTGGATTCAGAAAGCTTTAGCGATGCAATCGCCCGTATTCAAGCGATTACAAAAATTGTTTCTGCCAATAACGAACTTCTACAACAACAAAAAGACGATAAAGCAGCAGTTCAAGAAAAACAAAAAGCAAACGCTCAAAAAATTGAAACTGTTTGGAAAAACCAAAAGAAAATTCGTGAAGAATCAGCAGCATTAAAAGCAAAACAAACCGAATTAAAAGCAGCTAAATTAGGTTTGGAAGCTTCAAAAGCAACAGCAGCAGGCGACCGTGATAAATTGTTGAAACAACAAGCGGATGCTAAAGCCCAAGCAGCAGCCGAAGCGAAAGCAGCAGCCGAAGCAGCTCAAAGAGCGCAAGCTGAAGCGGCAGCGCAAGCCGAAGCGGCAGCTCAAGCTGAAACAGCAGCTCAAGCTGGATCTGGTCAAGGTGGCCAATCTTCAGCGCCACAACAAGATTCAGGAAACGACACTTCTCTTCCAACAACAGGTGGCGGACGTTATGGTTCTTCTGCAAGTACTTATCCTGCAGGACAATGTACATGGTATGTAAAATCTGTATTCGGTTCACGTGTTGGTGATTACTGGGGAAATGGTGGACAATGGGCAGCAAGCGCTGCAGCTGATGGACTTACAGTTTCATCTAGACCAGCAGCCGGTACAGTTGCGGTCTTCCCGCCAGGCGTAGGTGGAGCAGGTGGATATGGACACGTTGCAGTTGTAAACAGTGTATCAGGCGGCAATATTACAATTACAGAGTGTAACTTTGGAGGTCCTGGTGTCATGAATACAAGAACAATTTCAGCAGCTGGACTATCATTTATTTATGTATAAGCAACGACAAGAAAACTTCATATGGAGTTTTCTTTTTTTTTTGCTCGAATCCAGATTAGTGGAAACGCTCTGGATTGAATTTTGAGCAACGTATTTCACGGTTGTAGAAACCTGTTTTTGTTGAATTTTTTTGTGGCGTTTTTGAGTAGGAGTGTGGCGGAGTTTCATGGATCATTCAGTGGTAGTTGTTTGTGCTTGGTTCGGTTGATTACATAGACCTGCTGGGGGTGAAAAATCCAAGAATTTCACCAGTTTAGATAGACATCGGGGTATGTAATGGTAGAATGATAGAATATGTAAGAATGGAAGGGAGGCACTCATGAAAATCAATCAATTTGGATTATTGGAAACTTCACGGGAGCAAAAGGAAAGCGAACTGAAAGACCTTGGATTTCTTGATGAAAATTGGGAGAAGAAGACTTTGTTACAATTGTGGCAGTGTTTTTTGGAGAAGTCCCATCCTGAAGTCCAGAATAAAAATGCAAAACTCAAGACATTGATGGCAACGCACGATGCTAATGTAGCGACGTTTTTGGCAAGTGGCAAACCTTTGACGCAAGAAGTGTTTGCCCGTGTGGGCTTGCAACTACTAGGATTTATTGAAAGCGTCGATTACGAAGCTGATCATATCCAGAAGTTTATTGAAACAACTAATCTTTCATTTCAATATGGAATGCCCTTGGAAACGAATATAGATTTGATTCACGCTTGGTATAATTTCCTAGCTATTCACACAAAAAGTGGATTGATGTTTATAGATTTCTTAGGAAGTAAAGGTTTTTTCCGAGAGTTTACAAACACCCATCTATTTTTTAACGGTAAAGCATTGCCTGTATTCGATACGTTTGAGTTGATACGAGAAGTTGTATACGTTGAAACAGATGAAGATACAGATGAGGATGGATGGAATGATTTGGTAAAAGTTGAAATCATTCGTCCAAAAACCACACAGCCGATACCTGCTCTTTTCACAGCAAGTCCTTATAACCAAGGGGTGATGAATGCCGTGGCAGATAAGGGGCTTCATGATGTTTCAGGGGGCGTCCAGAAAAAAAGCTGGAGCAAGAAAACAGTTCAACTTCCTAATCGCGTTCAGGGAAAGGTGCGTACCCCTTCAACCGAAGAGGGTGAGAGCGAAGAGACATTTACACAAGCCTTGGAGTATTCTCTCAACTCGCATATGCTTTCTAGAGGATTCGCCTCCATCTATTCAACCGGAATCGGAGGGATGGAAAGCGAAGGGATTATGCCTTGCGGCGAAGCCTCGCAGGTCGCTTCCTTCAAGGCGGTGATTGAATGGCTAACTGGGGATAGAGTTGGATATACCAATAAATCGGACAATATCCCAATGAAAGCGAATTGGTGTAATGGCAAGATTGCAATGACAGGTAAAAGTTACCTTGGCACGATGGCAACTGCAGTGGCAACTACTGGAGTAGAGGGATTAGAACTCATCATTAGTGAAGCCGCAATTTCCAATTGGTACCATTACTACCGTGAAAATGGTCTAGTGATTGCGCCAGGCGGTTACCAAGGCGAGGACTGTGACGTACTTTCGGCTTTAACTTTTTCTAGAAGAAAGCAAGCGGGCGACTATTATGCAAGCCGTTTAGCGTTTAAGAAGAGTCTTACCCTCCTCCAAAAAAATCAAGAGAGAGAAACTGGGGATTACAATGCTTTTTGGGAAAGCCTGAACTATTTAAAAGATGTAGGTGGAATCAAATGCAAAGCAGTGTTGGTGCATGGATTAAATGACTGGAATGTGAAACCCAAACATGTTTTTGAACTTCACCAAGCAATGCTGAAACAAGGTGTCCAGCATAAGATGATCTTGCATCAAGGAGAGCATATTTACATCAACAACAACCGTTCTCTCGATTTTACGGACATGATGAATGCGCTCTTGACTGAGAGTTTATTGGAGCAACCCAGTCGTTCATTTGAACAACTTCCTCAAATCCTCGTCCAAGACAATGTGCAAGCAGAAACTTGGCATGTGGAAAGGGGCTGGGGACTGGATACACCAAGCGAACTTTCACTTCACGATAACACATCAGGAAAACAGAGTTTTCTTGATGCGTATTCTAAAGATGTGGCAGCGGACTTTTCAAAAAATCCTCATTCTTTTTCAGAAGAAATTGTTAAAGCAGAGTCTTCGAAAACGAATGATCAACGTGTATTTCTCGCCCTCCCAGCATTTGACAAAGAGGTGTACCTTGATGGAGTTCCAGAACTTCAGCTGAGGGTGAAATCGAATACAGACTATGGATTTCTCAGTGCGAGATTGGTAGATTTAGGAGAGGCGAAACGATTGAAGAAAGTGCCCACGTTAACGGGAGAAACAATCGACCGCGGCTTTGGGTTTAAGGAAGAAGGCGTTAAGGAAATTTTATTGGACTCTCCAACATCTGAAAAGATGATTGCAATTGGGCATACACATTTGCAAACGGAGAAGTCGACCGTCGTAGAAAAAGAGGTCTACACGGATATTTCTCTAAAACTGCAGCCGACGAAATACCGCCTGCCGAAAGGGAGAAAATTAGCGGTCGTGATCTATGCCACTGACTTTGACTTTACATTGAGAGGGACTCAACCGATTGAATACACATTTGATTTTGACAAAAGTCAACTTTTAATTCCGATTAGAAAGGTAGAACATGAAGATTGAAACACTAAAACAACGAGGGTTTGAACTTGGTCGGGTAGCGTTGGGATGCTTGATCGCTTCTGTTGGATTTAATAGTTTTTTCTTGCCGAACAATATAGTAGCCGGTGGAATGAGTGGGTTGGCAGTTGCATTTAACCACCTATTTGGGTGGGAACCTGATCTATTCTTGTACATTACAAACGTTCCGCTCTTGATCATTTGCTGGGCATTTCTAGGCAGAAGCATCTTTTTCAACACGGTTTTTGGGGCATGGATGTTTCCCATTTGCATTACGTTAACGAAAGGCTTAGGCGTCTTTACTCATGACACATTGCTTGCGGTGCTGTTTGGAGGAGTAATTGTAGGAGTAGGGCTAGGGATTGTCTTTTACGGCAATGCGTCTACAGGTGGAACGGGGATTCTTGTTCAATCGCTAGCCAAATACACTCCGCTTTCTGTGGGTGGAAGCATGTTGATTATGGATGGGTTGGTGACTCTGGTCGGATTTTCCACCTTTCCGCCAGAAACAGTCATGTACTCATTGATTGGATTAATCATCATTTCCAAAATGGTCGCGTGGGTAACAACCGGATTCAATACGGAGAAAAACGTGATGATTCTTTCCGAGAAAAATGAAGAGATAAAATCATTTATCCTTTCAGATGTTTCAAGGGGAGTTTCAACTATATCTGTTCATGGTGGGCATACGAACAATGAAAAAGAAATGCTGATGTGTGTGATTAGTGGAAATGAATATCCAAAACTTCAACGAGGGATTCAAAAAATCGATAAAACGGCATTTGTGATCGTCATGCCAGCGACAGAAGTCCTTGGTCGAGGATTCAGTTTAATCAAAACATACGAATCGATGACAAAAAATCAACTCATGGTAAAATAAAGAAAACTTTAGGAGGAATAGAAGGAAGATGAACTATTTAGAAGAAAGAGCAACCGCAATTTTAGAAAGCGCAACAACCATTACTTTAGCTTCAGTAAATGAAGAAGGGTTTCCAAGACCTATGGCGATGATTCCAATCTTACACGATGGAATTCAAACCATTTATTTTGAAACAAAAGAGCGCGAAGGAGGACAAACAAAAGTCAATCAATTCCAAGCAAATGAAAAAGCAGGAATCGAGTTTCACCAAGGGATTGACTCTGTTACGATTTTCGGTGAAATCGAAGTCATCAGTTCTATTGAAGAAGTTGAAAGCATTCGTGAAAAAGCAGATAGAAAATACTTTGCATCTGTAAGCAATGATGGTGTTTCGGTTCTAAAATTCACGTCTGTTCGTGCGTTATATGTAATTGATGGGCAGTTTAAACGCCAAGAGTTCTAATTACATGTTGTAGGAAACACAAGCACAAAAAGGAGAGGCATGAACGAAAAAGAAAATGTACGATCTTGGACTCTGAGATTTGCGAAGGGTGTGATTATCGCACTGGGGTTTATTCTTCCTGGAGTTTCAGGGGGAGTTTTAGCAGCTATACTGGGAATTTATGAACGTATGCTGAGTTTTATGGCGCATATTCGCCAAAATTTTAAAGAAAATATACTCTATTTTCTACCCGTTGGAATTGGTGGAATTGTAGGAATCGGGTTGTTGAGCAAGCCGCTTGAGTATTTATTACAACACTATCAAGTGATCGTCCTTTGGGGATTTGCAGGAGCAATCATTGGGACACTCCC
>JAITHN010000128.1 GCA_031279745.1 Streptococcaceae bacterium | reverse complement strand
TAATAAATCGCTTTTTCTCTTTTGCAAGTTGAAAAAGTTTTTCTGATTCACTTAATTTTAACGTAAACGGTTTTTCTACCAACACATGTTTTCCATGCTCGAGTGCATCTTTTGCGTTTTGGAAATGCGCTTGATTCACCGTTGGAATATAAACAATGTCAACATCTGAATCTAGAAACAATACTTCATAGCTTCCATATGCTTTGTGGATTCTATGCTCTTCTGCAAATTGAATCGCTTTGGAAATCTCACGGGAGGCTATTGCAATCACTTCACCAGTGCCTTCTTGTCGAATTGCGTCAATGACTCTCGGCGCCACATTGGCTGTTGATAAAATCCCATACCTTAATTTCATAGTTTCATCCTCCCTCTTAATTTTCCAACAAAGAGGGAAATTTAGCAAATCTTATGACAAAAGTACGAGTTTCCCCCTACATTTCCCGCATCCAAAGCGATTTGTATTGAGGCGCCGCATTCTTGCATATTGTTGCCCACAAGAGGAACATTCATAGTTGTGCTGGGCTTTCTTCATTTGAGGGGTGTAGCGGCTTCCCCCTACCTTGGTCAACAGCTTTTTGAAGTCGGCATCACTATGCTTATAGCCACGCCTCTCAAGATGGAGATGATAGTGACAGAGCTCATGTTTGATAATCTTTTCGAGCTCTGTCAGCCCTAGAAACTGAAGGACGGATGGATTAAACTCCAGTGCATGATTTTTTAAGAGATAACGCCCTCCAGTCGACCTGAGTCGTCTATTCCATACGGCTGAATGAGCGAATTTTTTGGAAAAAGATTCTAGGCTTATTTTTTCAACCAAATGTTGCAATTCTTTTTCGGTCAAAGCACTCACTCCTCCTTATGCTTCGCTTTTTCTAACATGCTTAGGCTAATTCGAGACTTCGCCTCATCAATGGCGTCCACCCATACTTCAACAACATCTCCAATGGCGACTACTTCTTTCGGATGTTCGATATATTTTTTTACCATCTTAGACAAATGTACTAAGCCGTCTTGCTTCACCCCAATGTCGACAAATGCACCGAAGTCCACAACGTTTCTAACCGTTCCTTTTAGCTTCATCCCGACTTTGAGATCTTCCATTTTCAAAACATCACTTCTTAAAATCACTTCAGGCATCTGGTCGCGAACATCTCGTCCAGGTGTCAGCAAGTCATCTACGATATCTTTCAATGTCAAAACCCCTACGCCCAATTTGTTAGCGACAGATTCGAAATCAATGGTTTTTAGCGGTTTTAGTTTTTCTACATTGGAAACATCCTTCAAGGAAATCCCCAAACTTTCCAACAAAGACTTCGCTGCAGGATACATTTCCGGATGAATTCGTGTACTATCTAGAGGATTTTTCCCATCCATTACACGTAAAAAACCAATCGCTTGTTCATATGCTTTTGGTCCTAAGCGAGGAACTTTTTTCAATCCAGTTCGACTCGCAAATCCCCCAAACTCATGACGGAATTTTTCAATATTTCCTGCAATCGTTTTATTCAATCCAGAAATATGTTCTAAGAGTTGAGGACTTGCTGTATTCACATCTACTCCCACTTTGTTTACAACCATTTCGACTGTAAAATCAAGTTCTTCTTCCAACTTCTTCTGATTGACATCATGCTGATACTGTCCTACCCCAACGGATTTCGGGTCGATTTTAATCAACTCAGCGAGTGGATCTTGCAGTCTTCTTGCAATAGAAATCGCTGATCGTTTTTCTACAGTCAAATCCGGAAACTCACTTCTTGCAAGCTCACTTGCAGAATAGACACTTGCACCTGCTTCATTGACAATGGTGAAACTTGCGTTTGTCTTTGTCATTTTCAAACACTCCGCCACAAAAGCTTCGCTCTCGCGGCTCGCCGTCCCATTTCCAATCGCAATTACATCTACCTTATATGTTTCTATCAGGCGGACAAACTCTTTTTTCGCCTCCTCAATCTGCTTGATGTTGGCAGGCTTCACGGGATAGATGACTGAAATATCTAAGACACGTCCCAATGCATCTACAATGGCTAATTTGGCACCCGTTCTATAAGCCGGGTCAAATCCTAATACCACCTTTCCTTTTAAGGTAGGTTGAAGCAACAGATTTTTCAAGTTTTCTCCAAATACTTCAATAGCAGAAGCTTCGGCTTGTTCTTTCAAAAAATTACGAATTTCTTTCTCAACACTAGGTTTCAAAAATCTCTTATAGGCATCTTTATAGGCTTTTTCAACCATACTCATCGCAAAATTCAAAGGCTGGTATTTGAAACAAATGCTATAGAAATAGGCGAAAACTCGCTCAACATCGTACTCCAACGAGACTTTCAACACACCCTCTTTTTCCCCGCGATTCATGGCAAGCACGCGGTGATTTTGAAGCTTCCCTAGTTTTTCCGAGAAGTCGTAGTACATTTCAAATACTTTCGAAGCATCTTTCTCGCCATTTTTGATCTGAGCCGTCATAAACGCATTTTTTTGAATGAAATTCCTAAGCCATTCACGAATTTTTGCATTCTCCCCGACTTCCTCGGCTAGAATCTCGTGCACTCCATTCCGCACGTCTTCCTCCGTCTCGAGTTCGTTTTCAGGGTTTATAAAGCTTTGGATTTTTTCCATAACTTCATCATCCCCCGGATATTTCCAGATGAATTTAGCAAGTGGTTCTAAGCCATTTTCTTTTGCAATCGTTGCTTTTGTACGCTTCTTTTGTTTATAAGGCAGGTACAAATCTTCGACCGTTTGCAATTTGTCTGCCGTAAGAATGGATTTTTTCAGTTCTTCTGTTAATTTTCCCTGTTCCTCAATCGTTTTGAGTACACTTTCTTTTCTGGATTGAAGTTTTTCGAGTTCATTGACTTTATCCTGAATTTCTTTTATCTGTACCTCGTCAAGACTTCCAGTCACTTCTTTTCTATATCTGGCGATAAATGGAATGGTGTTTCCCTCTTCCAATAACTCCAATGTTTTCAGTATTTGACCTTTTTTCAAGTTCGGAAAAAAAGTCGTTGCTTTCTTAAGAATTTCTTCATTCATTATTAAAAAAACCTCCAATATTCGTATTTTATCACAATGGGTAGTTTGCTTGTGATAAACTTAAACAAAACAACACGGAGGTCTGCCCTATGGGAATTAAATTCACTAAAGTTGATGATCTAGATAAAATGTTTGAAAAATTTGCCATCGATCCTGAGAAATTAGAACGCGATACAGTTTCCGCTGATATTACTACAGTAGATGACAAGGTTATAAAAGAACACCTAGGTCAAAAAGATGTCTCTAAGGAAGAAAAGAAAATTATTAAATAATTGAGGTCCCGTCATTCGTGATGGGATTTTTTAAAGGAGAAGTATGTTACAAGGTGTTTTTCCAGATTCCGTCTTGCAGATGGGCACCATTTTTTTATCGATTATTATTGAAGCACTCCCTTTCGTCCTCTTTGGTTGTTTTGTAGCTGGAATTCTTCACGTCTATTTAACCCCTGAAAGAGTTCAAAAATTACTCCCAAAAAACAAATTCGGCTCGATTCTTGTCGGAAGTTGCATTGGGTTCTTTTTCCCAAGCTGTGAATGCGGAATTGTGCCCATCGTCCATAAATTTATTGAGAAAAAAGTTCCTCCTCACACTGCATTTGCCTTTATGATGACCGCGCCCATCATTAATCCTGTTGTGATTTTTTCCACTTATATTGCGTTTGGAAACACATTCAAATTTGCGGCGCTTCGCGTGTTAGGGGCATTTCTAGTTTCCATCCTTGTCAGTTCGTGGATTGCCTATCTCTACAAAGGCAAGATTCTTAAAACCTGTTCCCCAAAGGAGGAAAAAGAGCCACATGGTCATTTCCACACACACGACCATCCACACGATGAATTGGAAAACCAAACTGCCTTCCAAAAGATCGTCTCCGTTTTGGACCATGCGATTGAAGAGTTTTTTGACACGGGTCGATACTTAATCTTTGGGAGTTTGATTGCGAGTGCAATGCAGACCTATCTTCCTACAAAATTTCTCTATTCTGTCACGCAGGAAAAGTTTCTAGCGATCTTCCTTCTCCTCGTCCTTGCCTTTGTCTTAAGCCTTTGTAGTGAAGCAGATGCGTTCATCGGGAGCTCTCTCCTTTCTCTTTTTGGAACTGCCCCCATCGCCGCCTTTCTCATTTTCGGTCCAATGGTAGATGTAAAAAACATCCTCCTAATGAAGCGGTTTTTCCATACAAAATTCATCGTAAAAATGATGACACTCATCTTTCTTACGACCTTTATTTTTGCACTATTCTTGTAGGAGGTTGCCATGATACGATTTTTAATCCTTTCCGGCTATTTTGAGTTGATGCTCATGCTTCAAGTCACTGGAAAGCTAAACCAATATATAAATACACATTATAGCTATCTAGCCTTCCTATCGATGGTGCTCGCCTTCATCCTTTCTGTAACGCAGTTGATCAAATGGGTGAGGAATAAAAAGTCTACACACTCTCATTTTTCAACGAAGAAATCCTTACTACTCGCCTACCTCATCACTTCCATACCGTTATTTGTTGGATTTTGTTTCCCGACGGTTTCCTTGGATGCGAGTATCGTGGATACAAAAGGGTTTCATTTTCCATTAGCTAAAGAGTCAACAGGCGATGCGCAGATTCGGACCCAATATCTTCGACCAGACACCTCGATTTACTACAATAAAAACGACTATACCGACTTGATGACGAAAATTAAAAATAAATACATCGACAAAGGAACTATCAAAGTTACGGATGAAAATTATTTAGAATTAATGGAAATTATCTATAATTACCCCGGTGAGTTTATCGGAAAAAATATTCAATATACTGGATTTTTCTATCAAGATCCGGAGAAAAAGGCAAATTATGGATTTCTCTTCCGATTTGGGATCATCCACTGTATTGCGGATAGCGGCGTTTTCGGACTTCTCAACTCGTTTCCAACAAATGTACCGTACAAAACAAATGAGTGGGTGCACGTCTCTGGAAAAATCGAATTGGAACATTATAAGCCGTTTAACCGCAATTTACCCACTGTTGTTGTGACAAAAGCAGAGAAAACAGTCGCGCCTCACAATCAATATGTCTATCGAAGTTTCTAATCGATTATTTCAACAGTCCATGTTGATAATGCCCGTTCACCGGTCGATAAAAACAAGTGCGCCCGCTTAAAGCTAGGCGCACGCTTATTTTTTACGAAGATGAAATTTCTCTGGATATTTTGTATACCGCATCACCAATAAGGTAACCATAAGAACGAGGATGGAAATTGACATAAAGAGTACATTGAGTGGGTCGTCATGACTCGAGATAATCTGCCGAAGCACCGCAGTAATACTGATATAAATCAAATAACGGAGCGGAATATGATGGTTTTCTTCAATATAGCGAAGGATCATAATTAAAAATTCGAATAGGAGGAAAAAGGTGAGGATTTGAGAAATCAAGTGAGTCATGATTTTTTGATCCAACCCGTTAAATAAGGTGAGGACGATTTGAATGATTTCCCGTCCCATTGCAAAAAGAATGCATAAGCCTACTACGAGCAAGAAAAAATCAATGATTCGATTAATATTCTTTTTTATATTACCATTCATAAAAAAACCTCCTTGCCTTATTTAAGCATGCTTTCATTTTATTTACAAATCTAGACATGGAAAGATAAATACAGATAAATTCCTTGTCCCATTTGATTGGGCAAAAGCTTAACTAAAACAAACAGAGAGATAACCAATTCTAGGTTATCTCTCTACGCTTTTCTAAATCTATTCCTAAACAATAAAAACACTTTCAAACAATGAGAGGCTCCCAATTAAGTAGATTTGGAATTTTTGTGCTTCCTTGTCTACTGAATTAGGAACCTATCATTCAGTTTTGATTTGTTTACATCTTAGTTCTGTTCTTCCTCTAAAAGTGTTTGAGCTGCAGTGATAATCGAAAGTTTATACACATCTTCTTCACTTGCTCCACGAGAAAGGTCACTTACGGGTTTGTTCAATCCTTGCAAGATTGGACCAATCGCTTCATATCCGCCCAAACGTTGTGCGATTTTGTATCCAATATTCCCTGCATCTAAGTCTGGGAATACAAAAACATTTGCCTGCCCAGCTACTTTTGAGTCCGGAGCTTTTAATTGTGCAACACTTGGCACATAAGAAGCATCAAACTGCAATTCCCCGTCAAAATCGTATTGAGGGGCTAATTTCTGAGCAACTTCAGCAGCCGTTGCCACTTTATCTACATCTGGTGAAGATCCGCTTCCTTTAGTTGAAAATGAAAGTAGGGCAACTTTTGGATCAATGTCAAATAATGCAGCTGTTTTCGCACATTCAACCGCAATTTCTCCAAGTTCTTGTGCATTTGGACTCATGTTAATCGCACAGTCTCCAAAGATATATTTCTCTTGGTCACGCCCACGCACCATGAGGAATGCACCACTTGTTCTTGAAACGCCTGGTTTTGTTTTGATGATTTGTAAAGCAGGACGAACAGTATCTGCTGTCGAATGGATGGCACCACTTACAAGCCCGTCTGCAATTCCCATATAAGTGAGCATTGTTCCAAAGTAATTTGGATCTTTCAAGATTTTCTCAGCTGCTTCACGTGTCACTTTTCCGTTACGACGTTCTACAAAAGATTCAACCATTTCTTCCCAACGGTCAAAGTTATCGGGATCGATAATTTTAAACATTGAAGATTGCAATCCACGATCGTGAATGGCAATACGTACTTCATCCACATTCCCAATCAAAATAGGTTCAATCAACTGCTCGATTTTCAAGCGTGCTGCTGCTCCAAGAACTCTTCCTTCTAATGACTCCGGAAAGACGATGCGAATATCTCTACGGATAATCTTAAACTTAAGCGAATCAAATAATTCCATTTTTTCCCTCTTTTCATTCTTTCATTGCAATCAAAATTATATAATAGAATGATTCTCAAGGAAAGATTTTTTTGAAGACTTTGAACTTCATCCAGTTTCACTTTCGTCTTTTTCTTCTGCAACACTCAGCCAATTGATTTCAACAAGTCCTTCCGCCTTCAGAAATGCATTGGCTTGCTTAAAAATCCCACTCCCCAAGAAGCCTCTATATGCTGAAAGAGGGGAGGGGTGACTGGTTTCAAGAATGAGGTGTTGAGGGTTCTTTATTAATTTTGCCTTCTTTTTCGCATGTCCACCAAGAAGGATGAAGACGATGGGTTCCTCCCGTTCATTTAATTGTTTGATTGCCAAGTCCGTCAGCTCTTCCCAACCTAAATTCTGATGGGAGAGCGGGGATGCTTTTTCTACGGTCAAGGTGGTATTTAAGAGGAAGACTCCCTGAGTTGCCCAACTCGATAAATCCCCAACGCCCCCTAAAGAGCGCCCAAACTCATCTTCCAATTCCTTATAGATATTTCGCAAGGATGGGGGAAGTTTCATCCCGTTTGGAACGGAAAAACTCAACCCCATCGCCTGACCTTCCGCGTGATAGGGATCCTGTCCTAAAAGAACCACACGAACCTCGTCATAGTCAGTTTGCCGAAATGCTCTGAACACGTTCTGCTCTTGAGGGTAAACTTCTGTTTGAAGACGCCTTTCTTCTACTTTTCCTGCCAGGCTCTCCCATTTTTCTGATTCAAAATACTCCTTTAAAACGCTTGTCCACGACTCCCCAATATTTACCAAAATAGCCCTTTCTCCGCACAAAAACCCATCGCTTCAATCATTCTTAGCAATGGGTCTTATTCATGCGCTTATTTTTGTTTGAATACAGTATCTAAAACACCATTAATAAACTTAGCACTTTTCTCATCACTGTATTTTTTCGATAATTCAACTGCCTCATCAATCACGACTTCACCAGCAACTTCTTCGTCTCCGAATTTAAGTTCGTACACACCCAACCTTAAAATAGACTTGTCCACCTTAGATAAGCGTTCAATCGTCCACTTGGCGCTCAAATATTTTTTGATTTCTGTATCAATCTCATTAATATTAGATAAAACACCTTCAACAAGTTTCGATAAATATTCTGGAATAGTTGAAACTACTCTCGATTGCTCATCAAAATCTGCAAGTGCCAAAGCGTTTTCAATCGCTTGGTGAGAGGTTAGCTCTTCAGAAAATTGAACGGCTTTCGCTTTTTCTAGTTCTAGTTCTCTTCTATCGAGTAATTTTTCTAATATACGTAAATGAATGCGGTCGGTGGGTTCTTCTAAATCTGATTCAAATCCTAGATCTAAAAACAATCGAAACCCTTTTTCTTTCGCCTTTACACGTTTCAAGAGTTTGGCATAGACTTCATCTGCTGTTTCAAGACTTAATTCATCTCGATAATTGAAAAATGAATTCTCTTCAATCGCTTGGATCTGTTGTTTCATTTTGCTCTGCAATTCGAAATAATACTCCTGAAAATAAAGAGCTTGTATCGCTTTTTCACGAATTTTGCTTCGTTCCATTGACTTAGGCATTTTCGACTTCCTCTTCTTCGAAGAATGCATCCGCATCCAACTGCTCTATTTTTTCCGGAATGATGGCAACGATATGAACGTTCACTTCTGCCAAATCAATTCCAGTCATATACAAAACTTGTTCTTTTACTTTCTTTTGAATTTCCAAAGCAACTCTTGGTACATTTACTCCGTATTCTAAATACGTGTAAATATCAACGACCAACCCTCCTTCTTCATTTTCAGAAATGTTAATTCCTTTTCCGTGGTTGGTTCTCCCAAGTTTTTCGGCGATGTTGGAAGTAATGCTCCCACGCATTCCGTAAACTCCTTCAATTTTTGAAGTTTGAACGCCAATAATAACTTCCAATACAACTGGAGCAATGACGATTTCTCCAAGTTCTTCCTTTTCTAATTTCAAATTTTCTTCTGTCATATCCCTCTCCTGATTACGCACGAGATACATAACTTGCATCTGTCGTGTTAATGATTAGTTGA
>JAITHN010000025.1 GCA_031279745.1 Streptococcaceae bacterium | reverse complement strand
TCTATGAGGATGAAGCCGTAATTTAATCTGCGTTTCTCCTCTGTGAGCGTACAGCTCCAATATTGATGAACATCTGTTTGAAGGGATTTATCCATCAATTTTGATTTAGAAAGCCAATTTCCTCGCATCCATTCATAAGGGTCACCATAGACGACTTCAATGGAATGAATGTCTTCAACAGCGGTTCTAATCCTTACTTTTAATTCATGGGAGGAAACCATAAAAGCATATTCACTCTCCGGTCGATGATAAATTGCTGCTCTGTTCATGCGGTCTCCTTGTTTAACGAATTGCCTCTTCTGTGTCGAGATCAAAGAATTTAGCCTTATTGATATTGAATGAAAGTTTCATCACGTCGCCTGGTTTATGAAAATCTCTCGCAGAAACTTTGGATACGAATTCCGTATCTCCAACTTTTGAATAAAGCATGGATTCATGGCCAAGAAGCTCACTTACGACAACTTCTGCTTTAACCACTGTTTCTGGAAAAGCTTCTAATTGAATGTTTTCTGAATTGATATCTTCAGGTCGAATGCCAAACCAAAGGCGTTTTCCAGTATATCCTTTTTCTTTCAGTACTTTGGCCTGACCTTCAGGAACAGAGAGGTGAATGCCTTTGTCATTTTTGACAAAATCACCATCAAATTCAACCTCAAAGAAGTTCATGGCAGGGCTTCCAATAAATCCTGCTACGAATTTGTTTGTGGGCTCATTGTAGAGTTCCTGAGGCGTACCGATTTGTTGGATGCGTCCTAATTTCATAATGACGATGCGATCTGCAAGTGTCATGGCTTCTGTTTGGTCATGCGTCACGTAGATGGTTGTTGCATGTAAGTTTTGATGGATTTTTGCAATCTCAGCTCTCATTTGAACGCGGAGTTTTGCATCTAGATTACTGAGGGGTTCATCCATTAGGAAGACTTTTGCATCACGTACAATGGCACGCCCCATTGCTACCCGTTGGCGCTGCCCGCCAGACATATCTGCAGGTTTCCGGTCGAGGAGTTCAGTCAATCCCAAAATAGTTGCGGCTTTTTCCACACGTTCTTTAATCTCATTTTTTGGATATTTTCTCAGCTTCAATCCAAATGCCATATTATCAAATACGGTCATATGCGGATAGAGCGCATAGTTTTGGAAGACCATCGCAATATCACGGTCTTTTGGAGGAGTATCGTTCATAAGGACATTGTCTATTGTGAATGAACCGGAGGTAATATCTTCCAATCCTGCAATCATACGGAGCGTTGTAGATTTTCCGCAACCAGAAGGTCCAACGAAGACAATAAACTCACCATCTTGAATATCCAAATCAAAGTCAATTACCGAAGGATTTGGATTGTTCGGGTATTGTTTTACAATTTTATCTAATTTTAATTCAACCATTTTTTCTCCATTCTATTCGTCAAATTTCTCTGTATGGTTTATCCCTTATCTGCTCCAGCGGTAATTCCATTTACATAGAATTTTTGCATGAAGATAAAGAGGATGGTAATAGGAACGGCAATAAGTACGCTTCCTGCAATAAATTGATAAAGATTTTGTGCGCTCGCACCTCTGGAATTCGTTAACATGTTTTGCAAACCATATGCCACCGTCCTGATTTTTGGGCTTTGTCCACCAAGAATATAACTTGAAAGTAAGAAATCAAGCCATGGTCCGGTAAAGGCGGTCAAGGAAGTGTAGATAATCATTGGTTTACAAAGAGGAAGTGTGATGTAACGAAAAACTTCCCATTTTGTCGCGCCGTCAATCATTGCAGCCTCGTCAATGGAAGCAGGGATGGTATCCAGAAACCCTTTAAAGATGTAGAAACCAAGAGCGCTTCCACCAACATAAATGAGTGCCATTCCAAACAGGTTTAACATGTTTAACGCGTTTAAAATCGCATACATGGCAATCATTCCCATGATTCCAGGGAACATTCCAATGATGAGCGCAAACTGCATAAATGGTTTTCTCATTTTAAAACGGAGTCTAGAGAGTGCATAACTCATAATCGTAGTTATAAACGTATTACAAACAGCACAGACAACGGCAAGGATGAACGTATTCCAGACCCAGTTTAGGTAGGGATATAATTCGTTTTGGAAGAGCCCTGTGTAATTTTCAAGCGTAAAATTTATAGGAACCAATGTTTGGACAAAGCCCGTGTTGTTGTTGGTTGAGAAACTTGTTAAGACAATCCATACGACTGGAGCAATCCAAATAATAGCAAGCGCTACTAATAAGATATATCGGAAAACAAGAGAGACTCTTTGTTGTGTTTTATATGATTTCATTTATTTATCCCTCCTTAAATGCATTAGTTTTACGATAGGCCATCAGCGAAAGCGATGCAGTGACGATAAAAATGATAATCCCAATGGCACTAGCAACGGCGTAGTTACGAGTGGACTGGGTGGTTAATTTGTACAACCAAGTAATAAGCAAGTCGGTTGTCCCCGCTTGTGCATTTGCTAATGAAGGGTCTGTGTTAGGTCCACCGCCCGTAAGTAAATAGATGACATTGAAATTATTGAAATTACCTATAAATTGCTGAATCAATGTAGGGGTTAAGACATAGACAATTTGAGGAAGGGTAATGGATTTAAAAATTTGGAAAGAATTCGCCCCATCAATTCTTGCAGCTTCAATCTGATCTTGTGGTAAGTTTTGGATGATGGCAGTGGTAATTAACATAGTTACCGGAACCCCAATCCAAAGGTTGACACCGATGACAGAAAATTTCGCAAAGAGAGAGTCAGACAAGAATTCGATGGGTCCATTGATGAATCCCATATGTTCAAGCCAAGTGTTGATGGGTCCGTGGTCATCCAAAAGCATGTTCATCAAAAGAAGAGAAACGAATTGTGGGATGGCAAAAACCGTTACAAAAAGAGTTCGCCAAAGTCCTTTAAATTTTACTCCCTTTGATTCAATAAGAATGGCTAAAAAGACACCCCCGAAGAAATTTGTCAGTGTAGCCAAGACTGCCCAGACAACTGTCCAACCAAGTAATGGGAAGAAGGCTTGGCCATAATCCCCTTGGAAAATTTGAACAAAGGCGGAAAATCCGGTCCAACTAAACCCGATAATATGATTGGAATCGTAATTGGTAAAGGCAAGGGTAATCATAAAGAGAAGGGGTGCGACTGTAAAGATGAGCACTCCAAGTAATGGTAGTGTCATTAAGGTAATATAAAGTCGTTCATCCAATAGCGAGCGAAGATCCTCTTTCGTCGTGGGGATGTGTTTGCCATCTCTCACTTTGGCGTAGAGGTTTCGCATACTCCTTAAGTGGACGATGTAGAGGAAGACGAGAACGGCTACTGCTACGAGAGCAAAGACCCCAAAGAGCAAATAAAGAATGGAATTGCTCGGTAAAATGGTGTTATACACACCTTGAGCAGCATCCCAGACGACGTCCTTCTTTTTGATTGGACCAAGTGTCCCAAGGCCCATGATGGCTTGGAAACCTGTTATGGCAAGCCACCCAAGAATGAGCAACTCACTCAGGAGAAGCAAGAGTCCCTTTAGCCACTGTTTTTGTTTAAATTGGTACACTCCCATAAGGAAAAAGCTAAGTTTTGCAACACCGCCACCATTCGTCCAAACTTCCTTATAGGATGCAATTTTAGGTGTATACTTTTTTCGTTTGATCATAAGCGCTCCTTTCAAATAAAGAAGACTGCCCAGGCACATGGCAGCGGACAGCCTTCAAAAAAATTATTTAACTTCTTTAGAGATTGCATCTTGGAAAGTCTTCAACTGTGATTCAAATTGTGATTCTTGAATCTTTCCAAGATACGTGTTGTTAATCATTGGAGCAGCCAAATTCCAGAATGTAGCCATTTCAGGCATTTTAGGCATCAATGTATCGTCTTGCACTTGTTTGATAACTGCAGCAACTGCTGGATCTTTTGTAATTTCACTATCCTCTTGAAGTGATTTAGAAACAGGAACCGCATTGTTCGCTTTAAACAATTCTTTTTGTGCGTTTTCGTTAGATAAGTATTGAGCTAAAGCTCCTGCAGCAACTTGGTTTTTAGAAGAAGCACTAACAGCTAGAGTTCCCACTCCTGAGAAGGCTTGCATCGTTTGTTCTCCTGAACCAAAGTCGATTTTTGGAAGAGTTGTCGCCGCGTAGTCATCACCTAAAATAGTTTTGATATTTCCTGCATCCCAAGGTCCATCAAGAACGGCTGCTGTTTTCCCTGATTTCAAATCTGCGAGAAGTGCTGATCCGGATTGTACCACCCCAGTGTTTGCTTTTTGGTCATGGAACCATTTCAAGACTTGTACACCTTTGTCGCCGGCAACATCAGTTCCTTTAATATCTTCACCTGTTTTACCGAAGAGCACTGTTCCGTTTGAAAGGAATGCTGGATACCAGTTATAAGAATTGGTGAAATCAGTTCCGATGGCTTTGTCCTTCGTGAAGTCAGACCATTTCGTAGGGGCTTCGCTAAATTTTGATTTAT
>JAITHN010000012.1 GCA_031279745.1 Streptococcaceae bacterium | reverse complement strand
GGGGTTGCAGAGGGCGTTTAGAAGAACGGGCACCCTCCCTCGCTCCGCCTAATCCTCCCACCTCGAACTACCTCCGTCCAGCCCCCGCCTCGAACTCTGTCCGGCAGGGACACCTCGAACTGAAGCGCATTCCTGATTTTAAGGTGTAAACGCTTTCTTTGTGATATACTTTTCAATGGAAAAGGCTTTCCTTTCGTTTTTTTTATAGAAAACCTTATAATAAATTTAATATAATCCGAGGTAAAGAGAATGAGAATGGTCGATTTGATAGAAAAAAAGCGCAATGGATTTGCGTTAACGAAGGAAGAATTGGTTTTCATCGTAGATGGATATACGAATGGGGATATTCCTGATTATCAAATGAGTGCATTTGCTATGGCAGTGTATTTTCAAGATATGACGGACGAAGAAATCACAAATTTGACTTTGCTGATGGCAAAATCAGGGGATATGGTTGATTTGTCAGGTATCGACGGGGTCAAAGTCGATAAGCATTCAACCGGTGGAGTGGGTGACACGACCACGTTAATATTGGCTCCACTTGTAGCAAGTCTTGGAATACCAGTTGCAAAAATGAGTGGGCGAGGCTTAGGGCACACAGGGGGGACCTTAGATAAATTTGAGGCAATTCCTGGATTTTCCATTGATTTGACAGAAGAAAAATTTTTAGAAAGTGTTAACCGCTTAAATGTGGCAGTCATTGGACAGACTGGAGAACTTGCCCCGATGGACAAGAAACTTTATGCGCTTAGGGATGTTACGGCAACCGTCGAGAGCATTCCCATGATTGCTGCGAGCATCATGAGCAAAAAAATCGCTGCTGGGGCGGATGCGATTGTCTTAGATGTGACCGTTGGAGATGGTGCATTTATGAAAACGCCTGAAAAGGCGCGCAGATTGGCTGAGACAATGGTTAGAATTGGAAATTTAGCGGGCAGAAAAACGAAAGCCGTCCTAACGAATATGGATGAGCCGCTTGGATTTGCCATCGGAAATTCTTTAGAGGTTGTAGAAGCGTTAGAGTGTTTAAAAGGCGGTGGACCTAAAGATTTGATGGAACTTGTCTACACTCTTGGCGCAGAAATGGTTGTTTTAGCTGGGAAAGCTTCGACCACGAGCGATGCGAAAAACCAGCTGAAAGAAAAAATCCAAAATGGTGAAGCACTTCAAAAGTTTATTGAAATGATAATGAATCAGGGTGGGACAACGGATTTCATTGAAGAACCTGAAAAGCTTCTGACGGGGAAAATAAAAAAAGAAGTTCTGTCGGATAAAGATGGATTTGTTGAGAAAATGGAAGCGCAGACGCTTGGAATCGCGGCAATGAAACTCGGAGCAGGCAGATCCACCAAAGAGGATGAAATTGATTTTGCGGTTGGAATTGTCCTACATAAAAAAGTAGGAGATCCCGTTAAAATTGGAGAGTCAATAGCAACGATTCATTCTAACCGAGAAGAAAATTCTGAAATTGAAAAAATGATTATTTCCGCAATTCAGATTGGAGAGGAGAAAAAAGACGTAGAGCTAATTCTAGGAATCATTTGATTTATTCTCAAGCCTGACAGAGGCAATCTGAGTGTCTTTTGCAGATTTTTCCGCGAAATGTGCACATTTGACATAAAATTTGTGATGAACTTGCAACTTTCGCGGAGGGCTTGCAAAAGGGCGGATTGGGTTCTGTCAAGAGGGGATTGTGTGAAGGTGTGCAGAGCAAGCTCCGCGAAAAGTGCAATAACGGCATAATTCTTGTGTAAGATTTGCAAGTTTCGCGGAGGAGGCGGAGGGCGTGGAAAAAGCAGATTGCCCCAGGACGTGGGGACATTGTCAGCCCAATGGGCACACTTGGGTTGTCCAGGAATCCGACTGGCATACGTCACGCCCGGCAGGCACCACGCCACGCCATGCAAGCACCACGCCACTCATTCACCATGACCGGTATGCACCAGGAATGTGTCAAGAATCCGAGAGAAACACGAATGTACTGAGGCTACAACTAACCAATTAGGACTGATGTCAGTGCAGGATTCAAATTCCGAATAATATAACAAAAAAGCAACAGGGATGATGCTAAAAAGAGTAGATTTTTAAAAGGAAAATGGCATAATAGAATATGGATAGGAGGAGACATGTTAAACAAATATATCGACCATACTATATTGAAGGCGGATACGACGGAAACGGGCGTAAAGAAAATTATTGATGAAGCTATTGAATATGAATTCAAGAGTGTTTGCGTTAACCCTGCTTGGGTAAATTTTGCGCATGAACATTTGAAAGAAACAGATGTTTTGGTATGTACAGTTATCGGATTTCCACTTGGCGCGAACACAAGCGAAGTAAAGGCATATGAAACGAGTGATGCTATTCGGAATGGCGCAGATGAAGTGGACATGGTAATCAATATTGGAGCGCTGAAAAGTGGTAAAGTTACGACCGTCTTAAAAGATATTCAGGCGGTTGTCGATGCGGCAAAAGGGAAAGCACTTACGAAAGTGATTATTGAAACGTCTCTTCTGACAGAGCAAGAAAAAATTACTGCTTGTGAGCTCGCAAAAAAAGCTGGGGCTGACTTCGTCAAGACATCCACGGGATTCTCGACAGGTGGAGCAACCGTTGAAGATATTCGTCTCATGCGTAAAACGGTTGGACCGAAAATGGGCGTGAAAGCAAGTGGGGGCATTTATTCTGAAGATGATGCGAAAGCCATGATTGATGCTGGTGCAACACGGATCGGAACAAGCGCTGGAGTTGCGATTGTTACGGGTGGCAAAGGAACAGGTGGTTACTAATAAGTAGACAGCCTTTCTTGGTCAAATGAAATCTATGTAACGGTGGGGTTTCAGACAAAGTGGTTGCCTTACACGTATACAGCATGCGTGATTGGGGTATTCATAGGTTATAAAATCACACGAATATAGCACGTATTTGTTTAACGGAAGGCAAAAAAAGCCGCACGGGTAATGGTGGATATTCACGTATGACGTAGCACACGACTATGTACAACAGACTTAAAGTTGCGCCACGTATATGTAACTCCACGTAAATATAACGCACAAAAAGTAGAGCCTGTATAATTAGCGCCACGTATATATAGTGCACACGACTATATATTACGCAAACGTCTATATATATAGTGCACACGACTATATATTACGCAAATTTCTATACGAAACGCACTTCAAACATCCTACGCGACGCGTTTAAACAGCATGCGTAACGGTGAATAGTCACACATTGCGTAGCGGTTCTATGTAATGCATCATAAGTAAAACAGCGTACCGTAAGGAGGATTAACGATTGGAGAACAAAACAAGAGATTCTTGGATTCACTTGGCGCAAGATGCCAAGAGGAATGCTTATATTCCCTATTCTCATTTTCCGGTGGGAGCTTGCCTTGTCACGAAAGATGGGCAAACATTTACAGGATGTAATATTGAAAATGCGAGCTTTGGATTGACCAATTGTGCAGAACGAACGGCGATTTTCAAAGCGGTAAGTGATGGAGCGAAAGAATTTCAGTATCTTGTCATTGTAGGAGATACGGAAGGACCAATCAGCCCTTGTGGGGCGTGTAGGCAAGTGGTCGCGGAATTTTGCGATCAAGACATGCCGGTATTGCTTGTTGGGAAAGATTCGGAGATGAAAGAAACAACTGTTTCAGAATTGCTCCCATATATGTTTACTTCGAAAGATTTCAACGACTAAAATTTGGACATAATGATTTGTCATATAAAAAAATGGAGGATTTATTGATGAACAACTGGAAAAAAATTGGGCTCTTTGCGCTATCTGTTGGAGCAATTGCGACACTAGCAGCTTGCGGAAGCAACAACAAAAGTGAAGGCGGAAAAGACGACGCTGGAAAATTATCTGTTGCATTGGTAACGGATACTGGAGGAATTGATGACCGTAGTTTCAACCAATCTGCATGGGAAGGATTGCAAAAATGGGGGAAAGAGAACGGTTTGACAAAAGGAACTGGAGGATTTAACTACTTCCAATCTCAAAGTGAAAACGATTATAAAACAAACCTCAACCAAGCTGTAGGTCAAAAATTCGGTGTAGTTTATGGAATTGGATTTGCAATTAAAAACGCTTTGCAAGAAACAGCAAAAGCGAACCCAAATACAAACTTTGTATTGATTGATGATGTTATTGAAGGTGAAAAGAACGTTGCTTCAGCAACATTTGCTGACCAAGAAGGAGCTTATCTTGCAGGTGTAGCAGCTGCAAAAACAACGAAATCAAAAACTCTCGGATTTATCGGTGGGATGCAAGGTGAAGTGATAGACCGCTTTGAGGCTGGATTTATTGCCGGAGCAAAAGCAACTGACTCTAAAATCAAAGTGATTTCACAATATGCAGGAAGCTTTGGTGCACCTGATAAAGGGAAAACAATTGCTGCTGGAATGATTGCTAATGGTGCTGATGTTATCTATCAAGCTGCTGGAGGAACTGGTGCTGGAGTATTCGCGGAAGCAAAAGCTACAAACGAAGCTTTACCAAAAGATTCTGATAAAAAAGTTTGGGTAGTCGGAGTTGACCGTGACCAAAAAGCTGAAGGGGAATACACAGCAAAAGACGGAAAATCAAACTTTACTTTGGTTTCAACTGTTAAAGGCGTAGGAGCTGCAGTTATTGCGATTAACGACTTGGCTAAAGAAGGAAAATTCCCTGCTGGAGAACATAAAGTATACGGTTTGAAAGATGGTGGAGTGA
>JAITHN010000190.1 GCA_031279745.1 Streptococcaceae bacterium | reverse complement strand
ATTCAAAATAAACTGAAAGATTCCCTTGATTCAAATAACCCAATCTTCATGATGAGTGATTCTGGAGCTCGTGGGAATATTTCCAACTTTACCCAACTTGCGGGTATGCGTGGATTGATGGCCGCTCCAAACGGTCGTATCATGGAATTGCCGATTGTATCTAACTTCCGTGAAGGACTTTCAGTATTGGAAATGTTCCTTTCTACCCACGGTGCTCGTAAAGGGATGACGGATACGGCGCTTAAAACAGCCGATTCTGGATACCTTACTCGTCGTTTAGTTGACGTTGCCCAAGATGTTATCATTCGTGAAGACGATTGTGGTACAGATCGTGGACTTCGCATTTCAACCATCAAAAATGAGGGAGAAGTGGTAGAAGAACTTGAAGAGCGTTTAGTAGGACGTTATTCGCGTAAGAGTGTATTCCATCCTCAAACTCAAGAGTTAATTATCGGCGCAAACATGTTGATTACAGAAGAAAAAGCACGTGAAATCGTCCGTGCCGGAGTTACTGAAGTGACAATCCGTTCTGTATTCACATGTAACACTCGACATGGTGTATGTAAGCATTGTTATGGTATGAACCTTGCGACTGGGGACGCAGTAGAAGTTGGTGAAGCAGTTGGAACGATTGCTGCCCAATCTATCGGAGAACCAGGAACGCAGTTGACGATGCGTACCTTCCACACGGGTGGTGTTGCGTCTAGTGAAGATATCACTCAAGGGCTCCCTCGTATTCAAGAAATTTTTGAAGCACGTAATCCTAAAGGGGAAGCGGTGGTTTCTGAAGTTACAGGAATTGTAACGGAAATTTTTGAAGATGCTTCTACTCGTACGAAGAAGGTAACGGTTTCGTCTAATAGAACAGATGTTGGGACATTGGACAGCACGGTTGAAGAAACTTACACTGTTCCATATACGGCGGTACTGAAAGTTAAGCAAAACGACGAAGTTCATCGTGGAGATCCACTAACTGGAGGGTCTATTGAACCAAAACATTTGTTAAGCATACGTGATGCCCTCACTGTTGAGCAGTATTTACTTGCAGAAGTGCAAAAGGTATACCGTTCTCAAGGGGTTGAAATCGGAGATAAGCACATCGAGGTAATGGTTCGTCAAATGCTACGTAAAGTACGCATTATGGACCGTGGAGATACAGACATCCTACCTGGAACATTGCTTGATATTGATGATTTCAACGACGCAAACGTTCAAACTTTGATGGAAGGCAAAACACCAGCTACTGCACGCCCAGTATTGCTTGGAATTACAAAAGCTTCGCTTGAAACGAATTCTTTCCTTTCTGCAGCTTCATTCCAAGAAACGACTCGTGTATTGACGGACGCTTCTATCAGAGGGAAGAAAGACCAATTACTCGGATTGAAAGAAAATGTTATCATCGGAAAAATCATTCCAGCTGGTACTGGAATGGCAAGGTATCGTAACATGGAACCGAAAGATAAAGAGATTACGATCTCAGAACATCTTTTTACTCTATCCGATATTGAAAAAAAACTAGATGAAGAATTTAATTAATCTATAAAAGCGTTCGCTGTGTGAAAACATAGCGACGTTTTTTTATGCTTCAAGCTGTAACAGTGTGAGTATACGAGTGATGATGAAATGTTGATATAATAATTTGATGAGAAATGATAGAATAAAAGAAAATGTTTATGAGTGAGGTATGAAATGAAGAAAATTTTGATTGGATTCGCCCTTCTTTTCTTTTCAGGAAGTATGGCTTTGATTGCAAGTAGCGAGGAAACTGTTTATAAAATAGGAATGGAAGAAAGCAGTGTTCCTTATGTCTATAAAGAAAAAGGGAAATTAGTAGGTCTTGACCCGGACATGTTAAGTGAAATCGCAAAGATTGCGA
The DNA here is from genome assembly GCA_031279745.1 of Streptococcaceae bacterium. GTDB lineage: Bacteria > Bacillota > Bacilli > Lactobacillales > Streptococcaceae > Pilibacter. The sequence goes on along the minus strand of JAITHN010000190.1, from coordinate 7,700 downwards.
AGTTTAAATATGAGATTGTGCATTATGATTTCAGTACGTGCTTAGAAAAATTGAAGGCTGGAGAACTTGATGGCGTGATGAACAATCTGTTTGTTACCCCGAAAAGGAAAGAGGACTTTGACTTCTCGGTTCCGTATTGGAAGGATTATGCCAGTTTTGTCGTTTATAATCACAATATGGAAGTGAATGAAATGGAGGATTTTGAAGGGATAAAAATTGGAGTAAAGAAGGGAACAGTGTTTCAGAACTATTCCACAGATTTGGCAAAAGAAATTTTTGCCAAAAACAAGCAAGTCGTCTTTAATACCAATGATGATCTATACAAAGCATTGAGAACCGATCAGATTCAAGCTGTCTATGCAAACGATTCGGAAATCAAAACGTATCTAAAGGAAAAAGAACCTTTCCACATCGTTGGGAAACCCCTTAGAGAATTTGAAGTTTCATTTGCAGTGAAAAAGGGGAAGAATAGGGAGTTGCTTCAAAAAGTGGATGAAGCGATTGAAAATCTGAAACAGCGGGAAATTTATGAAAAAATCTTAGAAAAATACACCCCTCATAGTTATCAAGAAACAGCGGTAGCGAATTTTGATAGTGAGAAAAAAGAGAAAGAGAAGGATGGCGGAATGAATCCTGTCATTACTTATGGATTAATTGGGATGGTCCTTGTTTTACTTCTCTACGTTATTCATCTAAAATTAAAAGAGAATAAATAATTTGGAGGAACAAATGGATAAACGATATGCAATAATCTTAGCGGCTGGAAAAGGGACGAGAATGAAGTCTCAATTATATAAAGTTTTGCATGAAGTTGCTGGAAAGGCGATGGTTGATCATGTATTAACGCAGGTGGAGAGAACGAAACCCAATAAAATCATCACCATTGTTGGACATGGAGCAGAAACTGTAAAGAATGTTTTAGGGGATCGCTCAGAATATGCGCTTCAAGAAGAACAATTGGGAACTGGACACGCGGTATTACAAGCGAAAGATTTACTTCTTGGAAAAACTGGAACGACGTTAATCGTTTCAGGTGATACACCACTTTTGACATGGGAAACTCTATCTAACCTCTTTGAATATCATGCGACAAGAAGAAGTGTAGGGACGGTTTTAACGGCAAAAGCGCCTGATCCGTTTGGTTATGGACGAATTATTCGAGATCATATTGGTGTTGTTGAAAAGATCGTTGAGCAAAAAGATGCAACGCCTGAAATCGCTCGCATAAATGAAATCAATACGGGAACTTATGTATTTGACAATGCATTACTTTTTGATGCGCTATCTAAAATCGATACAAATAATGCGCAGGGCGAATATTATTTGACAGATATTATTGAAATTCTAAAATCAGAAGGACATACCATTGCTGCCTATCAAATGGATAGTTTTGAAGAGTCCCTAGGAGTCAATGATCGCATAGCGCTCAGTGAAGCAAATAAGCTTATGCGCCATAGAATTAATCAAACACATATGGTGCATGGGGTGACACTTATTGACCCCGAGAGCACCTATATTGAAAGTGAAGTCGAGATAGGGAATGACACGATCATTGAGCCGAACGTCTTTTTGAAAGGAAAGACAGTAATTGGTAAAGATGTTTTCATCGGAAGTAATTGTGAAATTCGTGATTCGGTAATCGAGTCCAATGTAAAAATTCGTTCATCAGTGATTGAAGAGGCAGTTGTTAAATCAGGCGCAGATGTCGGACCAATGGCTCACCTAAGACCAAAAGCCGAAATCCTTGAGAATGCTCATGTTGGAAACTTTGTAGAAGTAAAAGGGGCGACACTTGGAAAAGGGAGCAAAGCTGGTCACCTCTCCTATATTGGAAATGTAAAAATTGGCAAGGATGTAAACGTTGGCGCTGGTGTTATTTTCGTGAACTATGATGGAAAAAATAAATATGATTCCGTGGTTGAAGATCATGCGTTTATTGGAAGCAATGCGAATATTGTGAACCCCGTCCACATTGGTAAAAATGGTCTCGTCACTGCTGGGTCTACGATTACAGAAGATGTACCAAAAGAAAGTTTGGCATTTGGTCGAGCGAAACAAGTCAATAAAGAAGGAAGAGCAAAAAACTACCCTCACTATAAAGAATAAGCAAACGGAGCATTCGTTCCCATTCTAGGAATGGGATTCAGATGCTCCGTTTTTCGAATTCACCTCGCAAATAAGAAGACGGACGTCTACCGTAATAGCATCGAGCGGATTACTTTGTAATGATTTTTTGATCTCCGCATCTGCGCCCCACTCTAAAGGGGACATTTCAAGCAAGGAAATGCGATTCTCTAAAGGAACAGGATAGGTGTAAGTAATCCGTTTCTCTTTTAAAATCACGGCCTCTTGCTTAAGTCGTTTTAATACGGACTCATTGGAATAAGACTGCTTGTCATGGTCATCTGGATAAAAAGCATTGCGCAGTTCTATTAAGTACTCACTTTCCGGGATGACTTTTATCAGCTTTCCATTTGGCTTTAAGACACGAGAAAATTCGTGATAGGCGCTAGGAGAGAATATATTTAATATGATGTCGAATGCGGCATCCGAAAAGGGTAGATGAGTCAAATCAGCCACACAGAAGAAAGTATCATTTTCAAAAGGAAGGTTGGTTGCAGCGAACACCCCATCTTTGGAAATATCAAAGCCGATTGCAGTAGAATGAGGGGCTTCTTTTGTGATGAGTTGTGTAAAACTTCCTTCCCCAGAGCCAACATCTAAGAGAGTGGCGTCAGAGCGAATTTCCGAGCGAATTTCTTCAATAAGAGGTTGGTACATTCCAGATTGAATCAACGCTCTTCTATGAAGAAACATCTCTTTTTTATAGGGGGTTTCTATAGATTTTGAAAGAAAATAAAGTGTTCCTTTTTTGGAAAGGTCAAATTGATGCCTATTCTCACATTGAAAGGAAAAATTTTGCATGCTCATCTTCTGTTTGCAGATGGGGCAACGAAAAAGATTGTGATGTTTTTCTAGAAATTCTTTAGAGAGTACGATTTTTTTTTGCATGTGAGCTCCTTTTTCATTATTTTACCAAGCATGATAGAATAAAGAAAACAAAAGTTGAGGTGAAAAATGATAAAAGAATTTTGCGCAGAAAATTTTACGGATATCTCTAAAGCGATTGATGCAGGTGCAAGTCGAATAGAACTTTGTGATAATTTGGCTGTGGGAGGCACAACCCCATCCATTGCAGTGATTGAAGAAAGTACACGGCTCGCACATGAAAAAAACTCACGCCTATTTGCAATGATTCGACCACGCGGTGGGGACTTTGTCTACAATGACATCGAGTTGAAAATTATGGAAACGGACTTGCTGGAAGCAGTAAAAAGAGAGGTTGATGGCGTGGTTATCGGCGCATTAACGAAAGAGAATTGGATTGATGTAGAGGCACTTCAAACCTTAATGATGGGTACCCAAGGTGTGGATGTTACTTTCCATATGGCATTTGATGAAATCCCAGTGGATCGACAGTTTGAAGCAATAGATCTTTTAGTGGAGTATGGTGTGACAAGAATCTTAACGCATGGGGGAAACTTAAAAGAACCGATTCATGTGCATTATCAACATTTGAAAGAACTTGTAGAATACGCTGAAGGAAAATTGGAAGTTTTAATTGGCGGAGGAGTGACACATGAGAACTTTGAAGAAGTGCTTGCTTCAACTGGTGCAAGAGAAGTGCATGGAACGAAAATCGTAAAAATGATTAAGAATATGTAGGCTTACAATTGCATTCCTTAAAATGAAATGATAAACTCTTTTCAGTGTCACATGAAAGAGGTGAGTTTATGAGTTCTGGAAGAATAAAAATCTATCGAGAAAGCTGTTATATATTAGAAAAAATTCTAAGCGAGAATATGATGGTCATGCGGATGAATGGTCTTCTCCCAGAGGAGGTTTTTCGTTTGGCAAAGCTTGAAGAAATACGTTCCATTAAGATTCTCGAAAAAATAGTAGCTGAGGAAAATAGATCATATAAGCGGGATTCTGAAGAGGATTTTATAAAACAAGGGGTCTGGTACTATATGGCGAACAAATTCTTTCAAACGGTTCGCAATGTTGAAAAGGAAGCCTCTCCTTGCGGAAACCGCAGTCGCATTGTGATTCATGAGATGAATAACGACATGATTAAGAATCTAAAAGAAGAAGCGAATTTGATTAAACTCTCTCTAATAAGCAAATAAAAAATTAAACTTAGAAAATAGGTTTAGTTTTTTTCTTAAAAGTTGTATGATAAATATGGGTAAAGGAGGCGAGGATTTGATTACACTTTATTATTCACCGAGTTGTACAAGTTGTAGAAAAGCAAAAGCTTGGTTCGAAGATCAAGACATTGCATTTAATGCTAGAAATATTTTTCAAGACCCCTTACAAGTCGACGAATTAAAATTATTGCTACAGATTACGGATAATGGAACAGAGGACATCATCAGTCCTCGCAGTAAGGTTTTTCAAAAGCTTGATTTGGATTTTGATGAGCTCCCAATGAGCAAAGTCTTGCAACTTGTACAAGAAAATCCAAGCTTACTTAGGAGGCCAATGATGACCGATGGTCGCCGCTTGCAAATCGGTTTTAATGAAGAAGAAATCCGCACGTTCTTACCGAGAGAGCTCAAGAAGCTCGAACAGAAAGATGCAAGATTTCGTGCAGGCTACTAAGACAAGCTCAATTTTAAGACAAAAAAAGATTGTTCGTAGGAACAATCTTTTTTTGCATTCATTACATCTCTGATAAGTGTGAATCGGCTTATTTTAATTTTTCAACATCGCGAGCAATGACAAGCTCTTCATCCGTAGGGATGACAAAAACTTTAACCTTAGATTCTGATGTGCTTAATTCACCCATAAATCCAAAGACGTTGTTTTCTTTCACATAGTCAATTCCAAACCATGAAAGTTGATCGAGTACTGCAGCACGGAAAGGTGCAGAATTCTCACCAACACCTGCAGTAAAGACGATGGCATCAGCTCCGTTTAATACTGCAAAATATTGACCAATGTATTTCACCACGCGGTTTACATACATATCAAATGCAAGCTCTGCTTTTTTATTTCCATTTTCCTTCGCTTCAATAATTTCACGCATATCAGATGAAATTTCGCTGATCCCTGCAAGACCGGATTGTTTGTTAAAAGCATCATTTAATTGAGCAACATCCAATCCTGTTTTGCCAACTAAGTAAGGGATGAGTGATGGGTCGATGTCTCCGCTTCTCGTTCCCATCATCACACCTGCAAGAGGAGTGAACCCCATAGAAGTATCCACGCTTTCTCCGCCGTGAACAGCTGTGATAGAACCACCATTTCCAATATGAGCAGTGATGATTTTTGTTTCTTTCACGTCTTTACCAAGGAGTTTTGCTGCTTCTTGAGAAACATAGTAATGACTGGTCCCATGCGCTCCGTATTTACGTGCAGCATATTTTTCATAAAATTCGTTTGGCACTGGATAACGGTATGCAACTGCAGGCATTGTTGTATGGAATGCAGTATCGAATACAGCAACTGAAGTAATTTCTGGAAGAAGCTTTTTAAACGCACGAATTCCGCTTGCATTGGCAGGATTGTGTAGAGGAGCTAAGTCAGAAAGATCTTCGATTTGCTTCAAGACTTCGTCTGTAATCAATGTACTTTCTTTAAACAATTCTCCACCAGCAACCACACGATGCCCAACACCAGTGATTTCTTCATAGTTTTCAAGGATGGAAAGGCTAATTAATTGATCAAGTAACATTTGAACAGCAATTTCATGATTTTCAATATCTTGAATGACTTCAAATTTTTGATCTTCTCCATATTTTACCGTGAAGATTGAATCGTTCAATCCAATTCTTTCCACGATTCCTTTTGCAATGACTTCCTCTTGTGGCATTAGATAAAGTTGCCATTTCAAGCTAGAGCTACCAGCGTTGATTGCAATTGTTTTTGACATTTTATTCTCCTTTTTGAGCAAATGATTGTGCCCATTCTTTAAAAATTTTTGTAAATTTTTCTAATTCATTTATATCTTTCAAGCTCTTGATTGGATAAGCAAGAACTTGTTGTTGTTGAGCGTTTTCCCCATGTTTTTGAAGGAGGAAGAGAGATTTTTCGCTCGCCTTGTCCTTGAATAGGGAAGTTGGAAGTTGGAAGACGCCTTGTAAGTAAACTTCTCTGCTAAGAAATGTTTTCATATTTCCAGATTGAGGGCTAGAAAGAAAATTTGAAGGAAGTAAGAAGAGTCCGAACGAATTTCTCTTCACTTGCTTCATAGCCGCTTCAATAAGCAGATGATGTGCATAAGTATGTTCATCTTTGTCATGGCTTGAGAAGAGGGCAGCACGTGTATCATCAGGGTAGAAACCAACGGCTGGCTCACTCAAAGCAATATCTGCTTCGAAATTTTCGATAGGTGACAGACCATCTAAGACATAAGTTTCTGATGGAAGATTTAAAAACTGCGCGGTCGCTTCCGCAACTTCAATCAGAGATTCATCGACATCGATACCAAGACTTGAAATATTCTCCCTATTTAGCGAAAGAGACTGTTGCACGGTAAACAAGAGATTTCCCATTCCGACGGCATTATCAAATAGCTTTAAATTTTGATAAGACGGATGAAGGGTTTCTAAAATAAATGCAAATAAAAAACCAATTCCATCTGGTGTAAGTTGATGGTTTTGTTGAACGCCTTCTTCTCTTAATCCTTTTAGAAGAACGAGTTGAAGAATGTTTCGCCACTCTTGTGGCGTGTGGTTCATATTTTCAATTTCTTGAATTGCATCTTTTTCTTCGATGATTTCCCAAAGGACATTCGTATAACTCTCAAGAAAGAGCTTTTGATTTTTTTCCTTATAGGCATCGATTTTAGAAGCAATAGTATTAAAAGCGGTTTCTATATTTTTCATACAACCTCCCGAAAGGTATTTTAGCATTTTTTCTATGAATTGGTAAGAACTTGAGAACGTTTTTATGAAATAAACTTGTAAAAATAGAAAAAGTCTAATATGATGAATGAAAAATAAAAAAATAACGGAGGTATTATGCACACGGAAACCAAATCGAGAACGAGGTTGCTTACAATTTCAGCATTACTAACGGCTCTTGGAATATTAATCCCATTCATTATGCCTATAAAAATAATTATAGGACCTGCAAGTTTTACGCTTGCGAGTCATGTCCCAGTCATGTTTGCCATGTTCTTTTCACCGTTTACGGCTCTCTTTGTTTCGCTTGGAACCACAGTCGGTTTCGCACTTGCTATTCCAGTACCAACGATTTGGCTACGAGCGTTAACGCATACCCTCTTTTCAGTTTTAGGTGCACTTTACCTAAAGAAGCGGCCGGAGACTTTAGGGAATTTCAATACATGTTTGATGTTTAATTTCGTCTTAGGACTTGTTCATGCTGTGGCAGAAGTTGCCATCGTTGCAGCGTATTACAGCATAGGGATGGAGCACTTAGAAATGATGAAATTGCTTGAATTTCTACTGTTGATAGGTTTAGGAACGGTCATTCATAGCATGGTGGATTATCAGATTGCTATGGTGATTGCGCAGAAAATGCAAAATATCATTACGATTCCGACTTTCGAGGTACTGAAAAAGAAAAATGAGGACAATAAATAAACACGTCAGCAATTGGGATGACCAATTGCAGGCGTGTTTTGCTTTTAGGTAAAATGTAATTCGTGTAACTCTGGGAATTCGGGTAAG
>JAITHN010000138.1 GCA_031279745.1 Streptococcaceae bacterium | reverse complement strand
TTTTTGAATGAAGATGGTTCTGTAAACACTAGCGAAGTTGAGTTCTTCTCACCTGGAGCAAACCCATCAAACAAAGCGAAAGGTGGATGGATCCAAAACTTGAACTCACTTTCTAAATTGAACTTCTCTCATGCAAATGATGGAATTTCATTGACGACACAAGTTGCACCTCAAGCATTAGGTAAAACTCGTGAAGAGCAAGTAGACAACTTGGTTTCAGTTCTTGATGGTTACTTCGAAAAAGGTGGACAACACGTTAACTTGAACGTAATGGACCTTGAAGATGTTTACGAAAAAATCATGAACGGTGAAGATGTAATCGTGCGTATCTCTGGATACTGTGTAAATACTAAATATCTTACACCTGAACAAAAACAAGAATTAACTCAACGTGTATTCCACGAAGTGTTAACAATCAAATAATCAACAATGATGAACGCCTGAACAATTTTGTTCAGGCGTTTTTTTGAGGTAGCTTTTTTAAGAATTTGAAAGACTGACTTGTGCTATACTAGGAATGGAGGTTGATTATGGGTTTTATTGCGAAATACTTATTAAAATACAAAAAAACACTATTCTTTGATTTCTTGATGGTGTTTGGTTTCATCCTTGCAGAATTAGGACTGCCAACTCTTTTAGCAAAAATTATCAACGTTGGGATTCCTAAGAAGGATTCTACTGTTGTCAATCAAATAATCTTTTGGATGATTGTTTTCAACTTTATTTCTGTTGTGATGACCATCATTCTGAACTATCTTGTTGCACAAATTTCTTCGAGTATTATGCGTGACATGCGAAATGATTTATTCCAACATATTCAGACTTTCTCACACAGAGAATATGAAAGAATAGGAATTTCCACCTTAATCACTCGTTTGACCAATGACCCATTTCAAATTTACTTGTTCATCACGCAAATTTTGCGTATGGGGCTCATTACTCCAGTGATGTTTACGGCAAGTATTGTGATGATTATGCGGACGAGTCCAAGTTTAAGCATTTTTGTCTGGTTGAGCTTGCCAATCATGGTTGTCTTTATGTGGATTTTGACAAAGATTACAGAGCCTTTGAGCAAGCGCCAACAAGCCAATTTAGATGGAATCAACGAAGTGTTTCGAGAAAATCTATCCGGTTTTCGCGTCATTCGTGCCTTCGTTCGAGAGAAGTTCATTGGAGATCGTTTCGGAAATGTCAATTTGAATTACCAGAAGAGTACGAAACATTTGTTTAAGTTGTTAGCGGCGGCAGATCCAGGGTTTACGATTCTCTTTAACATTGTTTCAGCGATGGTTCTTTTTTCCGGAGCATTGCAAATTCAAAGTGGAGTTTTAGAACTTGGTGATTTGATTGCCTTCTTTGACTACATCTTTCACATGCTCTTCAGTTTCATGCTCTTAGCGATGGTTTTGACCATGTTTCCTCGAGCAAATGTTTCTGGGAAACGAATTAAGGAAGTGTTGGCGTTGTCTTCCAGTGTGAAGGATTTGGGGGAAGTGTCTATTCCGGGCGGAATAGAGGCTCTCACGTTTAAAGGCGTGAGTTTTCGATACGCTGAAGAAGAAGGGAATGTGTTGAGCGGGGTGAGCGTTTCCGTACAAAAAGGAGAAACGCTAGCTGTAGTTGGGGGAACGGGAAGTGGAAAATCCACCTTTATCCAACTGGTTTCAAGAGTGTTCGACCGGACGGGAGGAGAGATTCTCTTGAACGGTATTCCCATTGAGGAGTTTCGACTCAATGAACTTAGGGAGACTATTGGGATGATTCCTCAAAAGGCGCAGCTCTACTCGGGGACGATTCGAGAAAATCTTCTTTTTGGGAAGTCAGATGCGGATGAAGAGGCATTACTTGAGGGTCTAAAAGTAGCAGATGCAGATCGTTTCGTTTTAGAAAAAGAGTCTGGTTTGGACAGCCAGATTACAGAAGGGGGAACCAACTTTTCTGGTGGACAGCGCCAAAGACTTTCAATTGCAAGGGCAATCGTTCGAAATCCATCCCTCTTTATTTTCGATGATAGCTTTTCTGCATTAGACGCCAAGACAGATAGACGAGTTCGTCAAAACTTGAAAGTGTTCGCCAAACATGCGATAACCATCATTGTTGCGCAGCGTATTAGTACCATTATGGATGCGACGAAGATTCTCGTCTTAAATGACGGGGAAGTCGAAGCCATTGGCACCCATGACGAATTATTAAAGATTTCGAACACTTATAGAGAACTTGCAGAAAGTCAATTAACGAAGGAGGAATTGTATTGATGAATCATACAGTCATTCGCCTCTTTAGTTATTTACGTCCCCACCGTTGGAAGGTGGTTGCCACCCTCGCCTTGGTTTTTCTTAGCGTTGTCATGACGAGTATACTCACCTATTTGAATGGAGTGCCCTCCTCGAAAATTGCGGAGAATTTGAAAAATCATGAGCCGATTGATATGAAGTTTATTCAGAAGATTGTTGTTTTCATCATTATTGGGGCAATCATCTTCTTTGTTTCAAAGTTTTTAGCAGGAGTGATTCTAACCGATGTCGTCCAAGACATTATGTTTAAGATTCGAAAACAGATACAAGACAAATTAAATCGCCTTCCCGTTTCTTATTTTGATTCGACGAAACAGGGAGATGTTTTATCACGAGTGACGAACGATGTTGACACATTGAGCAATGCTCTTCAACAGAGTTTTGTAGGATTTATCAATGCGATTCTACTCATCTTTCTCTCTGCTACAATGATGATTGTCTTGAATGTGAAGATGGGATTGATAGCGCTTCTCTGCATTCCTTTAACGCTTCTCATGAGCAAATATTTTGTTTCGAAAAGTCAGCCTTATTATGATGCACAGCAGAAAAGTTTGGCGAAATTAAACGCGTATGTACAAGAGAGGATTTCCGGATTTTCTACCTTAAAAATGTATGGGCAAGAAGCAGAGACGCAAGAAGGATTTCGAAAAATTAACGAAGAGCTCACTATTCACGGCAAAAAATCAGTATTCATCTCAGGTGTGATGAATACGATGGCGCAATTTCTCACCTACTATGCGGTGTATATTGTAACCGTCATTCTAGGGATACAGTCCATTTTAGCAGGCGTACTTCTCGTAGGACAGTTGCAAAGTTTCCTCTATTACATTTACAGCGTTAGCCAACCCATCACGCAAATGACGACTTTAATGGCGACGATTCAAAGCGCATTTTCAGCTTCCAAACGTTTATTTGAATTTCTCGATGAAGAGGAGGAGGAAGTCCTACCAACTGAACTCGTCTTAGACGATGTGCATGGGGAAGTTCATTTTGAAGGAGTGAATTTTGGCTATAAAAAAGGTCAGCGGATTATTCAAGACTTTAGCTTGAAAGTAGAGCCAGGGCAGTTGATTGCAATTGTAGGCCCAACTGGTGCTGGAAAAACGACTTTAATCAATCTTTTGGAGAGATTCTATGACGTCGATGCGGGACGAATTCTTATAGATGGAATAGATATTCGCTCAATAGAGCGTGCAAGTTTGAGACAACATATTGGCATGGTGCTACAAGATTCTTGGTTATACGAGGGGACGATTTTTGACAACCTCCGCTTTGGAAAATTAGAAGCAAGCAACGAAGAAATTATTGTTGCGAGTAAAGCAGCCAATCTCTATCCATTCATCCAAAAAATGCCGCATGGGTTTGATACGGTCTTATCAGCAGAAGTGAATAACTTGTCCGTTGGTCAAAAACAATTGCTGACGATTGCAAGGGCGCTTGTCAGCAATCCGAAGATTTTGATCTTAGACGAGGCAACCAGTTCAGTGGATACACATATGGAGCTCTTGATTCAAGATGCGTTGAACACGCTTTTAGAAGGGAAAACGAGCTTTGTAATTGCCCACCGACTTTCCACCATCCGAGATGCAGATTTAATTTTGGTGATGGAAAGTGGACGGATTGTGGAGTCTGGCAAACATCAGGCGCTGCTTGAAAAGAATGGAACTTATGCCGAACTTTATAAGAGTCAATTCGTAGAAGAATAAACAAAAAACGCCATTGGCGTTTTTTTGTTTTCTAGAAATGCAGTGCGAAAGAGGACGCAAGAACTTTTAGACGCAAGAACTTTTAGACGCAAGAACTTTTAGACGTGAAACTCTATGGCGTACTCTTGAAGTTCAG
>JAITHN010000127.1 GCA_031279745.1 Streptococcaceae bacterium | reverse complement strand
CTTCAAGTCACCCAGTTTCGCCTTCATTTCAGGAGTGAACGGTATGCGTTCTCCCGTAACCAAAAGCCTATGTGTATTAATCCCGACAGGGAGGCAAGTGATGAGGGTTGTCAGTTCTTTCGATGGATCCTTCCGAAGATGCTTCACCTCATTCGGTAAGACTTTCACAATTGTATTGATTTTGTATGCATAGTATTTTTGGGAAATATAAAGAAAAAATAACTCCCCTTTCTTCAGTTTCGGTACATCATTAAACAAATTTGCAGATGGAATTCCTGAATGTCCAGCTAGTAAAATCAAACTTCCTTTCCCATCCCCTACAAAGTCGCTCCCCGGAGCAAGCCCTGCTCCTTTTTGCAACAGATGATCATTTGTTTCGTTAAAAATGGGGAGCATTTGATGTATGGTTGGAAGGTAAATCTCTCCGATCATCTTTTTCACATAATAGGGATTCGGGTAGGTCCCCCCACGACTCGCAATCAGACTCTCCTCCGAATAGGGATCCTTTAGCGCCATATTTTTTTGCGATTCGTTCAACTTTTCCCAATCTTTTCGCATTTCTTGAACGCTTTGTTGCTCTTTGTTAAATTCAGCTAAAATATTTTGGTTCCAAATTTCGTTCAGCGCCTCACTCAAAATGGGATAAGTAAACGTCAAAAGAGTTGCCGAACCAAAAAGTAAAATGAGAATTTGCAAGAACAATTGCATCTTGCTTTTATTTTTCAATCGGCGCCTCCTTTCTGTTTCTCAGCCAATCGCTTGAATTATCTTTTCAAAATGTCAAACAATCAATTGATGTACACAACCTGCTTCGAACTTAGCAGCATACTGATTTCAGTAAATTTAAGACATGCTTACAACTTTGCCACAGTAATGGTGACTAACCTGGTATGCAACCTACACACGCAGCATTCGCTACAACTTTGCCACAGTAATGGTGACTAACCTGGTATGCAACCTACAAACGCCACATGATTCACTGTTACACAAACACAATCGCAACATCAAATGCACGCGACAACCGTTGCAAACGTTACGTACTTTCCACATTTGTGACTCATTCCGAACACTGCGAATGAACATGCAGCTTCGTAGTTAATGAAATATCTGATTGCAATCTTAGCTTAGTATGGAATTCAAAAAGCATGCTCACCCAAAATTTTTATCTTTGGATGAGCACACCTCCATCATTCTTAAATCTTGAGACTTTCCGGCTACATCCCCTGGGATTCACACTTCATCCCTGATTGGGTCATTTAACGTCCTCAAAGCCCTGTAGGCTAGATTCCCTGTGATTCTCCCTTCATGCCAGAACTATCACGGGTTAAATTTCATCGCTTTCAACTGCTACTTTTTGTTTTGCGCGTCTTAGGCTAATCGTGAGGACACCGAGAGCAACACCCAGGATTAAAATGCCCCAGAATCCGCTGCCTCCTGTTCCAGGAAGCAAGCCTCTCTTCACATTGCCAACTTCGTGCTGTCCATTGCCAGCGATCAAATCTCCTGTTTGATCGCTATCCGTATAAGTTGTGCTATTAATTTCAAAAGAAATCGGATCTGTTGGTTTTAAATATCCGTCAGGAGCCTGTGTTTCAATAAGCGCATAGTCGCCTTGTTCGAGACCGGAAATTTTCAATTGACCTATTGTTCCTGCAACTGATCCGACTTCTATCTCTGTTACGCTAGACGCTTCTCCCGGCTTAGCTACACGGTATACACCATCTGAAACTTTTATAAATTCTATCGGAGTATTGACTGTGAGATGCGTTTCGGGATGAAGTCCACCCGTAGCTTCTACTCTAAATTTCGCTCCGATGAGGTGCGTTGAAGTTGCTTCAACATCCACTTTTAAAAATTTATATCCAAATGTCTTCGGTTGGGCTTCTTCAGAATCGCCATCGAGTGGTGGAATGCTCGAGTCAGATGAATTTTTTATTTCAAAGCTTGCTCTATTGTTTCCTGCATCTACTTCTATCGGAACTTCTTCCGTCACAAGCAATTTCCCCCGAAGGACGAGTGGACCATTCTTAATTAATCTCCTATTTCTATCCGCATCATTATAAGGGTAGAATCCGACCCCGTTTTGTGTATTTTGTGGAATGAATTCAAGTCCAGATGCTGCGACGCTCGACACTCTCATCCCTTGCAATACAGATTCACTCCCTAGTTGAATAGGATTTCCATCATACGTTTGCCACTCTACGAATTGAAGACCAGGAGAAGGCGCTTCAAATACTGTTACAGTGTCATATTTCCATACTTCATCTGTTCCTTTCATAACCTTTCCGGTAGAGAATTCTTCTGGAAGTGGGACAGTGATTTGGTAGTAAACCTCATCTCCAATGCTTGCCCCATCTTGATTGTCAAAAACGGTGATCAATTCTTTTTGCATTTCATCAGATGAATTTTTTGGATACACATGCACGACATTTGGTTCATCTGCTGCATACAATGGATATCGAACTAACATGGGCATTGCAGTTGAATATGTTTTCCCATCACTTGGATGACCTGTTTCATAAATTGCGTAAACGCTATCCGATTCAATGTTGGTGCCACCTGCATCGGTTACGGTTGTTTTTTCTTGCATAGGGAAAAAGGCTTGACCATTACTTCCCGTCGTTTGAGTTTTAACTTCCGATGCATCTTTTAATAATGCAGAATGATAATCGTCATCTAGAACAGTAGCATCCACAGAGAAATCACCGAAAGGAAAATTTTGAATCATCTGATTTAAGATGTCGTGCGCTGCTTCTTTTACATTCGTCTTAGAGCTTGTTTTCCCATCAAATGTATAGCTTCCAGGAGACTGAGATTTTAGTGCATCCACGATCTTTGTATAAAAGGCCGTTATATTGAAGGCTTTAAATGTTACACCTTCAATTATTGTAGGGTTCACTAATGTTCCTTTTGTCCCATCCCATTGTTTTAAATTTCCATCGGTTTGATCGACATAGTAACTTCCCGCTCCTTGTTTTTTTGCTTCGTTTTCATTTGGCAAAATCTTTTCCCCATTATATGTGTTTGGGCTATCCGATTCAATCTTATGAATCACTAACTGAGGTACAGGTGTTACTGCTTGTCCTACTAAGCCAATCTGTAAGTCTTGAAACACTTGTGGAGACATCATTAACGTACTCGTTTGAATCCCCAAAACAAGCGACCCTAATGCCAAATACTTTTTCCATTTACAGTTCATTTTTCTCCCCCCTAATTCTTCTAGGTCATTTTATTAACGGTTTTATCATTTATACCTCATTATACACTCGCTTTCTTCTATTCTTTTTCCGTCTCGTTTGCCGTTCAAAAAAAACACTATTTTCTTTAAAATTTCGAAACGCTCATCATAGGTTGTATGGAGCCCAAGGGCTCCACATAACCTCAATTCAATAGACGCTGTACCTTTTTTTTAGAGCCTGCTGCCTG
The DNA here is from genome assembly GCA_031279745.1 of Streptococcaceae bacterium. Classification (GTDB taxonomy): domain Bacteria; phylum Bacillota; class Bacilli; order Lactobacillales; family Streptococcaceae; genus Pilibacter. The sequence goes on along the minus strand of JAITHN010000127.1, from coordinate 102 downwards.
CGGTGACACAGCTAACCCTATTAAATGTAAGTCCGTACCCTTATTCCATCAGATGCGCCTTCACTGACTCACAGTGACACATCTAAACGCCCTTTAAATCTT
>JAITHN010000126.1 GCA_031279745.1 Streptococcaceae bacterium | reverse complement strand
TGACAACAATTGTGGCAACCAAATTCCGTCTAATACTCCACCCAATACGTTTGGTCCGTGTAATCCACACAACCAAAGAAGTGAAACTGCTGCTGTAACAATGATAACAGATACTAAACTTTGTGAAAGCACTGTAAATGGTTTTGCAATGTATTCAGCAATTAAGCTCATTACATCTTTGTTTGTTGTTAATTGAACTACATAGTAGATGATTGAAGCTGTGTAAATTGCTGCGGCTGCAGGAATAATCGCTTCAAATGGACGTGATACCATTGGTGGTACACTTTCAGGTAATTTGATTTTGATATTTGTTTGCGCTAATTTTGCATAGATCGTTACGGCGATTCCACCCATGATCATAACTGCAAAGTAAGATGTCGCACCCAAGTTACCAAGGTTAACCCCTGAAGCAAAAGCTGTCGTTCCATCTGCTCCGATAGAAATTCCAGAAACTGATGTTCCATCTGCTACTGTTGCTTTTTGGATTGCTGCCAAAACATCTGTTGGCAATTTGATTGGAAGAGCTGTTGCAGTGTTCAATCCTGCAAACAATGTTCCAACACCAACGATTGCTCCTGTGAAAGGCTCTACATCGTAAGATTTAGCTAATTGGTATCCCCATGCAGCTGCAAAAAGAATCCCAATGATCGCAAATGTTCCTGCCCAAACAATTCCGTCAACCGCCATGATTTGTTTGATTACTGGGATGGTTGATCCGTCCCAATCAGGCGCTTGCCCAATCGCTTGTTTGATTGAATTTGGGAATGTTCCCAACAAGGCGTTTAATGCTACCGCAATCGTTCCGACCATCGTTGCTGGCAAGATCGCCAAAAATGAATCACGTAACGCTGCCAAGTGACGCTGTTGTCCAATTTTGTTGGCAACTGGCATCATGTTTTTCTCCATCCAGGTTGTTAAACCGTTCATTACTTATCCTCCTAAAGATAATTTGTTTTATATTAAGGAATAACCTTTATATCGAGTGTTTCTGATTAGCCAAGTTTTTTGTATAACTCAACAAATTCTTTTGCCAAATCAGTGAATGCGATTGCAGTCATCAAGTGATCTTGTGCGTGAACCATATAGATCCCGATTTCGATCTTTTCGCCTTGAGCAGCTTTTGTAAGCATTTCTGTTTGTGATCCATGAGCACCAACAAGTGCAGTTCCTGCGTGAGCTAAACGTTCTTCCGCTTTCTCAAAGTCACCAGCTTTTGCCGCTTGAATCGCTTCAACTGCTGAAGATTTCGCATCTCCTGCATTCATAATAATCCCCATTACAACTTCCATGTTTTCCAACTTTACTCTCCTCCTTCCATAACTTCAATCGCAGAATGCATGACCGCCTCTCCGTCCATCATGCCAAAGTCTCTCATAGAGACAATAGATACTGGAATTCCTTTCGGATTTAAGATTTCTTTGTATTTTTCTTCAAGAAATCTCACTTGCGGGCCGAGTAAAAGAATTTTGACATCGTAGTTTTGAATTGCTTCATCCATCTCTGAAACAGATGCTGCAACTACTTCAAGGTTTCTATTCTCTCTTTCAACCACTCTCTGCATCTTTGTGACAAGCAAGCTCGTTGACATGCCTGCTGCACAGATTAACAATACTGTTCCTTTAGACAACCAAACTCCCTCACTTTCGTTTAAGGTTAAAAAATAACATTAGACTTCTCTAATAAGATATTTATGTAACCCTTTACATTCATATTATAAATTTTGCTTAATAAATTTACAATACTTTTTTTAAAAAAAATTTAATATTTTAGTAAAAACCTCGTCAATCTGAATTTAATTTTATAGAAAGAAAAAGAACAGCAAGCTCGAAGAACTTGCTGTTACTATTGATTTGGCGCCTGCTAACAAAAGTGAAATCTATTGTTTTTCATCCGTTGTCAATTTTGGAGGCCAATATTTATCAATTACAAATTGAACGAACGTCCGTCCTTCAGACATAACAATTTCCTTGCCGTCTTCCGTATAGTATTTTGGTATTGCCCCGTCGTTTTCTTTTTTGACTTTTATTTTCAGGTATTTACCGTGTGCAAAAAGATAGCCTTCTCTTTCACCTTCGATTTGTATATCACTTGCTGGCGTTCCAGCCATGTCATGTTCCGGAAGTTCTTGGAACGTCGCATGAATAACGATTACTTTGTCAAACGCATATTTTTTTTCATTTGAAAGAAGCATTGGAGAATCATTCTTATAATAAACGAACTGATTATTCTCCCATTTCCAACTTACATTTGTCTGCATTTCAGCCATAGAAAATGAAATTCCTTTGAAAGGTAGCCCAGCTTTGTCAATCGTTTTTTCATCCTCACTATACAAGAACTGCGAAACGGGCGGAAGATCGCGTTTTGATTTTTCAACCTCTTTGAGCGCTTCCTCAGGTTTTACCCAAAGATTATGAGGTGCCTGAAATCCACTTTCGTTATTTCTCCAAGAATTTCCAGTTTCATTCATAATTAACCCTGCGCTTTTGGCCTGCCCAGCATAAGGTCCGTTATGCCCTGAATACATGATCATCGCGTTTTTATAAGGCTCCATAATCGCTTTATCTACTTTTCGATACGAACGAACAGGTCCTACTTTTTCTGGAACATTCGTGTAGTAGACTGCTAAAAATCTTGAGTCCCACGCGCTTTCAAGCGGATACTCATACACAACATCTGCTTTCTCCAGGCCAAACTGTCTTACGCCTTCATAATCTGCATTTTCTTGCTTCACGCCAATCGCAATGTGTTTTGGTATCTCATTCGATTTCTCTTGTATCCCAGTCAATGGATTGAAGACAGGCTTTGGTGGCTCTTTTTTCTCAACTGAAGACTCAGAAGTCGTAAAATTTTTTTTCTTCGGTTGATTCCCTAGCGCAAACAGTACCCCTAGCGCAAGCGCGCCAGCCGCTAAAAGGGAAATAATCGTAATCACAATCGGTTTTTTCATAATTTCCTCCTTATACTCTCCTATTTTAACCCAACCTATCTTCCGTTGCACAACCAACTTTCCGAACTGGAAAAAAAGTGCACCTTATAAGAGGTGGTAACTTGGCAGCATGAAACACTTGCTGCATTTTCTTCCCACCCATAACAATTCCTAGGATGACTTGGTATGCATGTGACATCCAGAAATTGAACGAGGCATGCTTACAATTCCTGCATAAGATTCATTATGAACTGGTAAGCATGCGAAAATCGTGGTAAAAGTTACAAGACTATAACAATCTCTGTGATAGACGAGTAACAAATGCTGAATATGTTGCATTTATTACACTCTTAACACAAAGTTTGTGCAGGGTTCGAAAAAAATGCTGCATTCATCGCAAAAGTTACAACTCTTCAACAAGTTTGTGGCAACTCGGTAAAAAATGCGACATTTGTAGCAAAAGTTACACTCTTCCCACTCGTTCCGTGCAGGAGAAGTAAAAAATGGGACATCTGTCGCAAAACTTCCAATCTTTCCATATTATCTGTGCCAACATGGTCGGCAGGCGACAGCAATCAGCAGAACGTAGCATAAGTTACAGCCCACGCACAAGATCTGCGACAACTTAGAAGCATGCCTCGCATTATTTTTTACACCTATGACACTGGCTACGTTTGAAATCCTCCTAGTAATCAGGCGAACCAGCTGCCATGTCTTTTGTTTTGTCACCTTTGCCTGTCTTTGAGTTGAAAACGCCAAGTAATCAACCTAGCCATCCACTCCGGCTATTTCTCCATCGCTTCACGCAATGCGCGGGCGAGCGGGCTCTCTTCGTCTTGTGTCTCTTGATTGAACTTCTGGAGCAAATTCCTCTCCTCGTGTTTGGACATGCGCTTATTTTTTCTGTTGTTCTCCATTTTCTCTGTCGTACCATCAAATTTGCATCGGAAGTATTTCCCTTTTGCACCTTCGATAATTTCCATTTTTTTATGACAAACTGGACAACGGTGATTGGAAAGCTTAGGCTCGCTTCGTCTCCGATAGCTGCAATTCGTACAAATAAGAAATTTCCCATCACGAGTGTTCCGCTCTTTCAAGGCACTTCCGCATTCAGGGCATTTTTTGCTCGTCAAAGAAAAATCTTTGTACACTGCCTTGGAATTTTTTATTTCTCCCACCAGTTCTTTCGCCGAACTTTCTATTGCACTTTTGAATTTGGAAGGTGAAAATTTCCCAAGACGAATGAGCTCGAGTTTTTCTTCCCAAGCCGCGGTCAACTCTGGTGAGCGAAGAGATGGATTGACCAATTCTAACAATTGACGGCCTTTCGGCGTTGTTTTTAAACTTTTACCATCTGCTGATCGGACCATCAACTCACTTGAAATCAGTTTTTCTATGATTTCTGCTCGTGTTGCTGGCGTCCCTAAGCCTTTTTCTTCCATTTTCTTCAAAAGGCTTCCTTCGTTCAAAAACGGCGGTGGTGTTATTGTTCCCTTTTCGATGCTAAAATTCGGTTGAACACTTGTGATGCCCGACCAGTCAAATCCCGATTTTTCATCCTCTTTTCCTAACTTCCAACCTGAGTGAATCGTTTTTTTCTGTTTAAATTGAAAGCTGGTATCTCCAAATTGAACTACTATAGTTTGAGTGGATACGACATTGTTTTCAAGAAATATTCCCAAAAATCTTTCGGTGATTAGCTTATAAATCTTCCACTCATCTGTCGAAAGTCTATCTGCATTGATCGAAGCTTCCGTTGGAATAAGCGCGAAGTGGTCCGTCACTTTTGAATCATTAAAGACATCGTTTCTAACGACTTTCGCCCCTTTTTTCGAAATTGATTTGGCCAATTCAAAATTTCTCCCAGCCGCATTGACTCGCTCAAGCATGGTGGATTGAATATCCATTGGCAAATATTTGGAATCCGTCCGAGGATAGGTCACTGCCTTATGTGTTTCATATAAGGATTGAACGATATTGAGCGTTTTCTTCGCTGAAAAACCATACATTGTATTGGCGACTTGTTGCAATTCCGTTAGATCAAATGGATGAGGGGCAGCGATTGATTTTTCTTTTGAAGATTGAACGCTAACTTTTCCTAATTTCCCTTTTAGTCTGTCAAGTAAATTTTCTGCTTCTGCCCTTGTTTTAAAGCGTGAGGTTGGGTTCAATTTTCCAGTTTGCCCTAATGCGTTTAAATTAACTTCAAAATAATTTTCTGGAATAAATTTTTCTATCTTCTCTTCCTGCCCCCTGACAAATCCAAGTGTTGGCGTTTGCACTCGACCTGCTGAAAGATTGTCTTTATATTTCACTGTCAAGGCTCTTGTGACATTTAAACCAATGAGCCAATCCGCAATACTTCGTGAAAGGGCAGCTGCATATAGGTTCTCATAATCTCTTGCAGGCTTTAATTTTCGGAATCCTTCCAATATCGCCTTATCCGTTTGAGAAGAAATCCACAACCGTTCGACTTTTTTCGGAAATCGTACCCACTCAAGTATCCATCTGGCAACCAATTCTCCTTCTCTTCCAGCGTCGGTCGCAATAATGCAGCCGGACACATCTTTCCTTTTCGTAAGGGATTCAATCGCCTTCAGTTGCCCCCTTGTTTTAGGCAGGGGCTTGATGCCAATCCCTTTTGGGAGCATCGGCAATGTTTCCTGCTTCCACTCTAGCCATTCTCTGTTGATATCTTCTGGCATTTTCAACGTGAGGAGATGACCCAAAGCCCAAGTGACGATATAATCCTCCCCTTCAAAATAATTTTTGTTCGAATTCGTACATTTCAGAACTCGTGCAAGATCACGCGCCACGCTCGGCTTCTCTGCAATTACTATTTTTTTCATGCTTCCTCCATTAAAAAGGGTGGACATCACTCTCATTATCTTTTGTCCGAAAACCAGTCTTTTCCAAATTGAATTTGAAAATTTCGGATTTTCTTACAATCCATCAACGTCTAGCTTCGCAGACTTCGATGAGATAATTTGATAGGAATGATCTCCAACCCTTAATTTGTATGTTTTTTGTATTTTTGGTTCTCTAAATGCTCGCGAGTCTATTACAGTACGCTTTACACACATGTGATCACCGTGTTTTTGGATTTCTAAGTGTCCGTGAGTTCTGTTCAGTACGCTGTGCACACGTGCGATCGCTGTGTTTTTGGTTCTCTAATTGTTCGTGAGTTCTGTAATGGTGAGCAGCGCTAGTAGACATTTTTTTAGAACGATCATCCGTCAGTGATCTGCGCTTCTGAGCGCTACATCAAAGTTCTCCATCATTTTCTGGCTCTCCAAAAACGAGAATTTCCTGTCAGACTTCGAAATAGAAGAAACTCACACCGCGATTTCAATCTAAACATTTATGCTTATGCGCCAAACAGCCCACGCATGCCTCACAACGAAGTCGGGAATTTATTGCTGCTGTTCAAACAGCCCACGCATGCCTCACAACGAAGTTGGGAATTTATGGCTGCTGTTCAAACAGCCCACGCAGCCTCACAACGAAGTTGGGAATTTTTAGCTGTTTTTTCAAACAGCCGCTGCATGCCTCACAACGAAGTTGGGGATTTATGGCTGCTGTTCAAACAGCCCATGCATGCCTCGTCCGAAAGATGGCTTTTCACTCGCTCTTCCAAAGATGAAAAAACACATCTCCCCCTGCACCAACGAGAGTTATCCTTACGCTGTTGCCCAAGAAATTAATAATTTCTAAGTTCTGCCACTGTTTCTTTATCTAGTTTTTTCACCACTTCGGTAACTAATTTCACCATATTCAAATAGTCATCTTCGTGAATCACTGAAGTGTGACTGTGCAAGTAACGGACTGGTACAGTGATAGCAAGAGAAGGAACTCCGTTTCTTGACAAATGCATACGTCCTGCATCAGTTCCACCACCTGTGATCACCGTTAATTGATACGGAATTTCGTGCTCGTCCGCAATATCAATGACAAAATCACGCAATTTTCTTTGAGGAATCATACTTGCATCAAAAATTAAAATCTGCGGGCCTTTACCTAATACTGAATCCGCTTCTTTAGGCGTCATTCCTGGGGTATCTCCTGCTGTCCCTGTATCCAATGCAAACGCAATATCTGGATTCACAAGATGAGTTGATGTTTGAGCTCCGCGCAATCCAACTTCTTCTTGAACATTTGCTCCAGCAAAAATGGTATTTGGATGGCCAACTTTTGCAAGATTTTCCAATACTTTCAACGTCACTGCTGTTCCAATCCGGTTATCCCATGCCTTTGCAAGAAGATATTTCCCACCGTTTAAGCGTTGATAATCGATATAAGGCGTAATCATGTCTCCAAGATTTACTCCCCACTCTTCCGCTTCTTTCTTACTTGTTGCACCTATATCAATGAACATATCTTGAATGTCATAAGGTTTGTTCCGCACTTCTTGCGTCAACACATGGGGAGGCTTGCTGCCAATCACTCCATGCACAACTTTTCCACTACGTGTCGTAATACTCACTTGTTGTGCGAGCATGACTTGCCCCCACCAACCGCCAAGCGTTTGGAATTTGATAAACCCTTTATCTGTAATATTCGTCACCATAAATCCGACTTCATCCATGTGAGAAGCGAAATAAATGGACGGTGTGTCCTCACCAACGTGTTTGGCAATAATCGACCCTAATCCATCAGTGAAAATTTCATCCGCATATGGTTCCGCGTATTTACGAAATACCGCACGTACTTCTCCTTCATTTCCAGGAACGCCTTTTGCGCTCGTTAATTCAATCAACATTTTTTCTTCGTTCTTATCTATCATATGGGCTCCTTCGTATAAAATTCAATTCAAAGTATACCAAAGAACAGTAGGTTTTGCGAAACAATTGTTTTCTTACGAGAAATCCAAGTCTCCGATGATGCATTTTTTACATCCCTATCACAAATCCTGTGACAACGTGGTAAAAAATGCCATGGTTGTAGCAAAAGTTACACGTCTTCCATAGTAACTGTTGCAACCTGGTAAAAAATGCGACGAATGCGACGGGTGTAGCAAAAGTTACATATCTTTCACAGCCGTTATGCAAAATAAGTAAAAAATGCCACTTATGTGGCAAAAGTTACACGTCTCGAACAAACTTTGTGATGACCTAGTAAAAAAAACGACATCCAATAATTGAAAAGAGCATTTCTTACAACTCCTGCACAAGATTCATGGTGAACTGGTAATAAATGCTGCAGATGCAGCAAAAGTTACAACCCTGCCACAGTATTTGTGACAACCGTGTGAAAAATGCGACACTCGTGGCAAAAGTTACAATCCTGCCACAGTATTTGTGACAACCGTGTAAAAAATGCGACACTCGCAGCAAAAGTTACACATCTAGCACAGGAACTATTGTTGACGTGTGAAAAATGCGACGTGCAGTAATTGAAAGGAGCATTTCTTACAACCCCTGCACAATATTTGTGCAAACTTCGTAAAAAATGCGACATCCACTGCGAAACTATCAAGCTTACCACAGTCCCTATGCCAACTTGTAACCATGCCCCGCTTATTTCGGAAGGCATGCCGCACTTAGTTCGGAAGGCATGCCGCACTTAGTTCGGAAGTCATTCGCGCATATTTATAGAGAAATTTTCCAGGGTAGAAAATACTGGTCTTTTCATTACTGTATCCAAAAAAACTGCTACTGTGCTTGATACACAGTAGCAGTTTTATTTCGCTTTTCCGCAGACACCAATTAGAGCCTGCTGCCTGCGGTGACACAGCTAACCCTATTAAATGTAAGTCCGTACCCTTATTCCATCAGATGCGCCTTCACTGACTCACAGTGACACATCTAAACGCCCTTTAAATCTT
>JAITHN010000194.1 GCA_031279745.1 Streptococcaceae bacterium | reverse complement strand
GTTTTGATAACATCTTGGTATCTTTCATCATCAGTTGACATTCCACGACGATAGTTGAGCGTGATTTTGTCAACCATTGCATGGGCTTGCTCGATGATTTCAGGCTTTTCTTTAAGTGCAGAAATATCTGCAATCCCTACAGTAAGACCTGCATGCGTTGAATGGTGGTAGCCCAAATCCTTCAAACGGTCTAACATTTCTGAAGTTTGAGTCGTTTTGAAGATCTTGAACACTTCTGCAATGATGTTTCCAAGATTTTTCTTATTGAAAGGAGGAATCACTTCTTGCTTTTGGATAAATTCTAAAATATTTTCTCCATTTTCCAAGAAATATTTATCCGGTGTTCTCTCGGTCAAATTCGCTTGAGTGGGTTCATTTAAGTAAGGGAATTCTTTTGGCATAATCGAGTTGAAAATAATTTTCCCAACCGTTGTCACCAAAATTTTATCCAATTGTTCCGCAGAAAATGGTTTGTCCAAAGATTTTGGTGAAACCCCTACGCGTGAATGCAAGTGAACATAGCCGTTTTTATACGCCATGATAGCTTCACTCTCATCACGGAAAATCATTCCTTCACCTTCACGTCCTGCCTGTTCCATCGTCAAGTAGTAGTTTCCAAGAACCATATCCTGCGATGGAGTAACGACTGGCTTCCCGTCTTTCGGATTCAAAATGTGTTCCGCTGCGAGCATGAGTAAACGTGCTTCTGCTTGTGCTTCCTCAGACAGCGGTACGTGTACCGCCATTTGGTCTCCATCGAAATCGGCATTATAAGCTTCACAAACTAGTGGATGCAAACGAATGGCACGCCCTTCAATAAGAACGGGTTCAAAAGCTTGAATACCTAGTCTGTGCAATGTAGGCGCCCGGTTCAAGAGAACAGGGTGTTCCTTAATTACATCTTCCAATACATCCCAGATTTCATCATCCATTTGTTCAATTTTACGTTTCGCGTTCTTCACATTATTTGCAATTTCACGCTTCACAAGTTGATGCATAACAAATGGCTTGAAAAGTTCAATCGCCATTTCTTTTGGCAATCCACATTGGTACATCTTCAAACTTGGTCCTACAACGATTACTGAACGTCCAGAGTAATCGACACGTTTCCCAAGTAGGTTTTGACGGAAGCGTCCTTGTTTCCCTTTCAACATATGTGAAAGAGATTTTAACGGACGATTTCCTGGTCCTACAACCGGACGCCCACGGCGACCATTGTCAATCAGAGCATCAACTGCTTCTTGCAGCATGCGTTTTTCATTTTGAACGATAATATTTGGTGCATTTAAGTCGAGCAAACGTTTCAAACGATTGTTACGGTTGATTACACGACGATATAAGTCGTTCAAATCACTCGTTGCGAAGCGTCCACCATCCAATTGAACCATTGGACGTAAGTCTGGTGGGATGACAGGGAGTACATCCATAACCATCCAACGTGGTTTGTTTCCAGATTTTCTAAATGCATCTAAAATATCCAAACGACGCACAGCTTTTGTACGTTTTTGCCCAGTTGCATCTTTTAGCAATTCTGTTAATTCTTCAACTTCTTTATCAAGATCAACATCGTCTAAAAGTTGCTTAATGGCTTCAGCACCCATCATTGCTTTAAAGTCCGTTCCATACTGTGCACGTTTCTCACGATATTCACGTTCAGATAGCAACTGTTTCTTTTCAAGTGGAGTGTTCCCCGCATCAATCACCACATAACTTGCAAAATAGATGACTTCTTCCAAACTTCTTGGAGACATGTCCAAAACAAGTCCCATGCGGCTTGGAATTCCTTTGAAATACCAAATATGTGAAACGGGTGCTGCAAGTTCAATATGCGCCATTCTTTCACGGCGTACTTTTGAACGGGTTACCTCAACTCCACATTTATCACAAACAATTCCTTTATAACGGATTCGTTTATATTTTCCACAAGCACACTCCCAGTCTTTTGTTGGACCGAAAATACGTTCGTCGAATAAACCTTCTTTTTCAGGTTTGAGCGTACGATAATTAATCGTTTCAGGCTTTTTGACCTCTCCACGACTCCATCCCCTCACCTTTTCAGGTGAAGCGAGACCGATTTGCATACTCTCAAATTTATTTACATCGATCAATTTTGTCCCTCCATTGTAATCTGCGCACTTTTCGCTTTTTATTCTTCAGAATCATTGTCCACGAGTTCATCTGAATCAACGACTTCATCGTCTTCTTCTTCTTGACTAACTGTTGTTGTGGTCGCCTCGAGTGCGGCTTGTCTTTCTCTTTCAGCCTTTTTCTCTTGTTGTTCTTGAGAGTATTTCGCAAGTGCATCAACGGTGATCAAATCATCGTCATCATCGTCCATATCACGAAGCTCTACTTCATTTTCTTCGTCATCAAGGACACGCATGTCTAATCCTAGAGATTGTAATTCCTTCACTAATACACGGAACGATTCTGGCACACCAGGTTGAGGGATTCGTTCACCCTTAACAATAGCTTCATATGTTTTCACACGTCCTACAACGTCATCTGACTTGTAAGTCAAGATTTCTTGAAGAATATATGCAGCACCGTAAGCTTCCAGAGCCCATACTTCCATTTCCCCAAAACGTTGTCCACCAAATTGAGCTTTTCCTCCAAGTGGTTGTTGAGTGACTAATGAATACGGTCCGATTGAACGCGCATGCAATTTATCGTCAACCATGTGGTGGAGTTTAATCATATACATGACCCCTACGGAAACGCGGTTATCAAATGGTTCTCCCGTACGTCCATCATAGAGAATCGTTTTGGCATCATTTGCCATTCCTGCCTCTTTGACAGTTTCCCAGAGATCTTCATCATGAGCTCCATCAAATACTGGTGTCGCAACATGGATTCCAAGCGTTCTTGCTGCCATTCCCAAGTGTAATTCCATAACTTGTCCAATATTCATACGACTTGGCACCCCTAGAGGATTCAACATAATGTCGACAGGAGTTCCGTCTGGAAGATAAGGCATGTCTTCTACAGGTAAAATCCGTGAAACAACCCCTTTATTTCCGTGGCGTCCCGCCATTTTATCCCCAACGTGAATCTTACGTTTTTGAACAATATATACACGAACCAATGTATTTACACCTGGAGACAATTCGTCCGAGTTGTCTCTAGTGAAGATCTTCACGTCATGGACAATCCCATCTGCACCATGAGGTACACGTAGAGAAGTATCACGAACTTCACGTGCCTTTTCTCCAAAGATGGCATGAAGCAAGCGTTCCTCAGCTGTTAAGTCTGTTACACCTTTCGGTGTAACTTTCCCAACGAGGAGGTCGTTTTCTTTTACTTCCGCACCAATACGGATGATTCCCATTGCATCAAGATTTTTTAATGCGTCTTCTCCGACATTTGGAATTTCACGCGTGATTTCTTCAGGTCCTAATTTCGTTTCACGAGCTTCACTTTCATACTCTTCAATATGAATAGAAGTATAGACATCATCTTTCACAAGTCGTTCACTCATGATAACCGCATCCTCGTAGTTATAACCTTCCCACGTCATAAATGCGACCAATGGATTTTGCCCTAACGCCAATTCTCCATCTTCCATACTTGGACCATCGGCGATGACTTCGCCTACATCTACTTTATCACCAACCGCTACTAATGTTCTTTGGTTGTAAGAGTTCCCAGAGTTTGAACGGCGGAATTTTAATACATTGTATTTATCCAATCCACCATCTTCAAGACGTACACGGATTTCATCCGCATCCGCATATTCAACGATCCCAGCATTTTGGGCAAGAAGCGCGCTTCCAGAGTCATGGGCTGCTTGATATTCCATCCCAGTTCCAACAAATGGAGCATGCGGATCAATCAATGGCACCGCTTGACGCTGCATGTTTGCTCCCATCAATGCACGGTTACTATCATCGTTTTCCAAGAAAGGAATACATGCAGTCGCTACCGCAACCACCTGTTTTGGCGAAACGTCCATATAGTCGATTTGATCAATGGAAACCTCAATATTGTTCCCTGTTGAACGAGCCATAACAAGTTCATTTTTAAACGTTCCATCTTCGTTTAATGGAGAGTTTGCTTGGGCAACAACATATAAATCTTCCACATCCGCACTCAACCAGTCAATATCGCTTGTTACAACACCACGCGCCTTATCTACACGGCGGTAAGGAGTTTCAATAAATCCATATGGATTGATTTTTGCGTAAGAAGACAAGTTATTAATTAATCCGATATTCGGTCCTTCAGGCGTTTCAATCGGACACATGCGGCCATAATGAGAATAGTGAACGTCACGAACTTCATATCCGGCACGATCACGCGTCAATCCACCAGGCCCTAAGGCTGACAAACGGCGTTTGTGTGAAAGTTCAGAAAGAGGGTTGTGCTGATCCATGAACTGTGACAACTGAGAAGAACCAAAGAATTCTTTCATACTTGCCACAACAGGACGAATATTAATCAACCCTTGAGGAGTCAATGTTTCAGTTTCTTGAACACTCATTCTTTCGCGAACTACACGTTCCATACGTGTCAATCCAATGCGGAATTGATTTTGAAGCAATTCTCCAACTGAGCGAATACGACGGTTTCCTAAGTGGTCGATGTCGTCTGTTTTCCCAATTCCTTCAAGTAAGTTCAAGAAATAACTCATGCTTGCGATTACATCACTTGGTGTAATCACACGGCGTTTATCTGTTGGATAAGCATTTCCGATAACGTGAACAATACGTTCTGAATCTGCTGGTGAAAATACTTTGATGATTTGAATATCCATTGGATCTGTTACAACAGCATCTTCCGTTGGATAGTAAGTCGCCTTGTTCAAACCGTTTTTGATCGCAGGCTCAAGTGTTTCTAATACTTCCTTCGTCAACACGGTCCCTTTTTCAACAAGAACTTCACCTGTTTCAGGATCAGCCAATGTTTCCGCCAAAGTCAAGTTGATTAACCTCGTCATCAAGTCGAGTTTTTTATTCACTTTGTAGCGTCCAACAGCTGCCAAATCATAGCGTTTTGGATCGAAGAAACGAGCGTTTAACAGACTTCTAGAAGAATCCGCAGTTTTCGGCTCACCTGGGCGTAGACGCTCGTAGATGTCTTTTAATCCTTCTTCCGTGCGGCTGTCGCTTGCAATTTTATGGATGTCTTTATTAATGGTGTTGTGAAGAACTTCGCTGTTTCCAAAGATTTCGATAATATCGTCATCGCTTGAGAATCCTAGGGAACGAACCAATGCAGTCAGAGGGATTTTTCTCGTTCTGTCAATTCGTACATAGGAAATATCTTTCGCATCGGTTTCCATTTCCAACCATGCACCTCGGTTTGGAATCGCCGTAGACCCATAGCCGATTTTCCCGTTTTTATCCACTTTATCATGAAAATAAACACCAGGACTTCTCACCAACTGAGAAACGATTACACGTTCCGCACCATTGATGATAAACGTCCCCATTTCAGTCATTAATGGAAAATCACCAAAGAACACTTCCTGCGTTTTGATTTCTCCAGTTTGATTGTTGATTAAACGCAATGTTACATACAATGGTGCAGAGTAGTTTGCATCACGAACTCTTGCTTCATCCACAGTATATTTTGCATCTCTCAATTCATAACCAACAAAATCCAACGACAATTTATCATTGAAATCATTGATTGGCATTACATCTTCAAACATTTCTTTCAAACCAGTTTCTAAGAACCATTTAAAAGAGTTTGTTTGAATTTCCGTTAAGTCCGGCAATTCTAATGCTTCGGAAATACGAGCAAAGCTACGTCTCTCACGACGTTTTCCGTATTTGACAATATGTCCCGCCAAGTTCAACACCCCTTAATCTTTATTTTCTCAGTTATTACAATTGCGTTACA